>CAJKHT010000100.1 GCA_905199755.1 uncultured Eubacteriales bacterium
TCCAAGTGGCAAAACCCAGATACCTTGCCACTTTGCCACTTCGCCACTTCAACCATAATCCCACAGCCCCATGTATGACCGCGTGGGGCTTTATCGTGGAAAAAAGAGCATATGTCGCGTCAATAACTCTAAAAAGCACTTGACAAAACGCTTCATGGGGCACGCCGGAGGATATTAAGCCGTACATTGACGAGGATTTTTACAATAATATTCTGCTGACGAACACGGAACGGCTGACAATGAACAGCCGCCCGAAAAATCCAAAATTCGCACGAAACAAGAATGTGCTTGTAATCGGCGGCAGCGGTAGCGGAAAAACAAGGTTTTTTGTAAAACCAAATCTTATGCAGATGACGACAAGCTACTGCGTGACCGATCCGAAAGGGACTATCCTTGTCGAGTGCGGAAAAATGCTTCAAAAAGGTGGCTACAAAATCCGTTCGCTCAATACGATAAATTTCAAAAAGAGTATGCACTACAATCCCTTTGCCTATATTCGCAGCGAAAAGGATATTTTGAAGCTGGTAAATGTCATAATCGCAAACACCAAAGGCGACGGCGAAAAGTCGGGCGAGGATTTTTGGGTTAAGGCGGAACGGCTTTTGTATTGCGCTCTAATCGGCT
This sequence comes from uncultured Eubacteriales bacterium, assembly GCA_905199755.1. Classification (GTDB taxonomy): domain Bacteria; phylum Bacillota; class Clostridia; order UBA1381; family UBA1381; genus UBA4716. The sequence continues at coordinate 625 of CAJKHT010000100.1, forward strand.
ACATTTACTATGAAGCGCCCGAAGAAGAAAAGAACTTCATCACGCTTTTGGATTTAATAAATGCAAGTGAAGCCCGTGAGGACGACGAAAATTACAAAAGCCCCGTGGATATGCTCTTTGACAGGCTCGCAGAGCGTGAGCCGGAGCATTTTGCGGTTAAGCAATATGTCAAATTCAAACAGGCAGCCGGCAAAACCTTAAAAAGCATTTTGATTTCGTGCGGTGCAAGGCTTGCACCGTTTGATATTAAGGAGCTGCGCGACCTAATGGAATATGACGAATTGGAGCTTGACACATTGGGCGACGAGAAAACGGCGCTCTTTGTTATCATTTCCGACACGGACGATACTTTCAATTTTGTTGTCGCTATAATGTATTCCCAGCTTTTTAATCTGCTTTGCGACAAGGCAGACAACGAATACGGCGGCAGACTTCCCGTGCACGTCAGATGTTTGCTTGACGAATTTTCAAATATTGGGCAAATACCGAAGTTTGAAAAGCTGATTTCAACTATCCGAAGCCGTGAAATATCCGCTTGTATTATCTTGCAGGCACAGAGTCAGCTAAAAGCCATTTACAAGGACAATGCCGACACGATTATCGGAAACTGTGATACAACTCTCTTTTTGGGCGGCAAGGAAAAATCCACGCTCAAAGAGCTTTCGGAAACTTTGGGAAAAGAAACGATTGATATGTATAACACTTCCGAAACACGCAGCAATCAGAACTCTTACGGAACGAATTATCAAAAGCTCGGAAAGGAGCTGATGAGCCAAGACGAATTATCTGTAATGGACGGCGGTAAATGTATTTTGCAGCTTCGGGGCGTGCGGCCGTTTTTATCGGACAAATACGATATAACAAAACACCCCCGTTACAAAATGCTGTCGGACTATGACAAGAGAAATGCGTTTGATATGGAAAAGTATATGAAACGCAGAAAACCTATTGTAGCAAAAGACGAGGTTTTTGACTACTACAAAATTGACCTGCCGGAAGAAGAAAATAAAAATACCTCTATGCAAAAAACATAAAGGTACTTTGGCGGGGTTTAGAGGATTTGAACCTCTGGGAAGTGTTTCATATATAAAAGTGCTGTTGTTAAATCAGTGCCGTTTGTATCTGCTACAAACCCCACAACAACCCGTAGATACCGCCAGAAAACAAGAAACTATAAACATCATCAATTTATCCCCTTTGATTTCAAATTTAATTTTCAAATCATTGTTGATTTTTTTGGTGTATGAAACAGTTGTTCCGGCAATTAACAACGCAACAGCACACAATATGAACTTATTTTATAAGTTTATTATACTACAAAAATTATTAAAATTCAAGGAGGAAATTTAATTATGCAGTTTTTTTCAGAAGCGGTCAATGTACTGCAAACACTTGTAATTGCGCTCGGCGCAGGTCTTGCGGTCTGGGGCGTTGTCAACCTTTTGGAAGGCTACGGCAACGATAACCCCGGTGCAAAATCGCAGGGTATCAAGCAAGTAATTCGTATATTGCGGTGGTGAGCCTAATTTTATTCGGCGGCTGTGCGTGCCGCCTTTAATTCTCATTTTTGGTCTTGCCGATAAATCTGTAATAAATTTCTATCGGCATTACCTTTTCGCCGTTTTCATCCGTTTTTTCGTGAATGACGATTTTTTCAATAAGGCGGTTTAATAAATCTGCCGTGAGCTCTTTTACGGGCGAATACCGTTCTATCAAATCTGCAAAATCTTTTGCCGATTCGGTTTTCTGCTCCGTCCTTGATAATCTCGTCTGAATTTCATCATAACGGCTTTTTAATTCCTTTTCCTCTTTTTCAAGATTTGCGGATATTGAAGCGTAACGCTCATTCGATATACGCCCGAAAACCTTATCCTCATACATTGTCTGTAAAACCTTGCTTATTTCATCAAGCCTTTGCGTTATTCTCTGCATTTCCTTTTTGGATAACGCACTTTCGCCGCTTTGCATATCGTCCGTACTCTGAACAAGCCTTTTTACATACGCCGACTTATCCTCTTTTGACAGCCGTATATGACGGTTAATATCGTCAAGCACAATGCTTTTCAAATTCTCAGCGGTGACAGAATGGTTTGTGCATACGCTTTTCCCTCTGTGAACATACAAATTGCATTGATATTTAGCGGTATTTGTTACGCTGTTTTCCTTTTTGTAGACAAGGCTTGAGCCACACTCGCCGCAGAATACCAGCCCCCGAAAAACATTATCGGGATTTAATTTGTTTTGAGGTTTTTTGACTGCAATACGCTTTTGAACGGTGTAAAATGTTTCCTTGTCAACAAGCGGCTCATGCGTGTTTTCAACCCGTATATGCTCACTTTCGGGGCGTGCAATCAGCTTTTTGTCCTTAAATGATTTTGAGGTAAATTTAAGGCTTACCATATTGCCGATATACACCTCGTTTGACAAAACATCTCTGACCGTTGTCTGAAACCAGCTGTACGGATATTTCACCTTTTTGTTTTCACGCATAACCCCGTCTTTATCTCGGACATAAGCGCCGGGTGTGGGAATATGCTCATTTTTTAATGCAGTTGCGATAGCACAGCACGATTTGCCGTCCAATGCCATTTGAAACATACGCTTAACGATTTCTGCGTTCTCATCGGGAATTAACTTATGCTTATCCTCCGGCGATTTTCTGTAACCGAACGGAGCAAACACGCCCGTAAATTCACCTTTTAACGCTTTGGTTTTATACGAAGAACGGATTTTACGGCTGATGTCGCGTGCATACCATTCGTTGATAATATTTTTGAACGGAGCAAATTCGTTATCACCGCTTGCGCTGTCAACATTATCGTTTACGGCAATAAAACGAACATCATATTTCGGAAACATAATCTCGGTGTAATAACCCGTCTGCAAGTATTCGCGTCCAAGTCTTGACAGGTCTTTTACAATAACCGTGCCTACATTTCCGTTTTCTATCTCGGTTATCATTTCCTGAAAACCTTTGCGTTCAAACGTTGTGCCCGAAACACCGTCATCTATGAAATACTTGCAGTTGGTGTGTCCGTTTTCGTTTGCAAAATGTTCAAGCATTGCCTTTTGGTTTTGTATGCTCATACTGTCACCGCCCAAATCATCATCTCGGCTTAACCGGCAGTAAAGAGCCGTTATTTTATTAAATTGCTGTTTCTTATTCATTGATTCCTTCCTTTCCGAACAGCAATTTAAGATATTGTATATTTTAATTATACCGTGCCTTTGAAAATATTTCAATGCCTAATCAAAAATTTCTGTTCTTTCGGTATCTTTTTATTATGAATTATGGTATAATTATAAATTAAGAAAGAAGGACTTGCATTGACTGTAAATTGACTTAAAATTGAGTAAAAAGGAAGTGAAATTTTAATTATGAAAATATGCGATTTCTGCACGGCTGCAAAAATAATACTTGATTTTGTTGCAGTCAGCAAAAGTATAAGCCAGCTTGATTTTATGTATGACTTATTCAAGGACTTTATCGAAAGCGACGAAGGCATTGACTTTGATTTCGACAACGGACTTGTGTGCCGCTGGCTGAACGGAACGGCAAAAATAAGCTCTCGCCTTACAAGCTATTATTCCGCAAACGGAAATATTGAAGCAATGGCGATTGACATTGAACAAAATATTTTTCCATTGCTTTACGATAAATTTATGGCGGCAGAGGAACTGTATCATCTGTTGATGAACGATACGACCGTATCGGCTAATCTAAAAAGTGAACTTACAAAAAATTATCCCTATAACAATGATATTGACCTTTCAAATTTCATAAGCCGTGTACTCTTATTTACAATGAACAGAACATTTATCAAACACGATGTCAAGACGAAAGAATTATTATCAACGGGAACGCTCTCGCCCATTGTGAAAGATTACATCTATGACATTGTACCGAAGCCATGCCGTCATTTCTGCGGACGGGAAACCGACCTTGAAAATATACACGAATTACTGAAAGAAAACGATAAAATATTTTTAACGGGAGTTGCGGGCATAGGCAAAAGTGAGCTTGCCAAAATGTATGCCGAAAAATATAAAAATGAATACACGAATATTTTGTATTTACGGTATGGCGGAAACTTAAAACAGATAATTGCAGACTGCGATTTTGCCGACGATATGGAAACCGACGCTGACAGCCGTTTTGAAAGGCACAGACGATTTTTGAAAAGTCTGAAAGAGGACACGCTGATTATCATTGATAATTTTAATATTGTCCCTACGCCCGAAAGCGGCTTTGACGATATTATGCAATACCGCTGTAAAATCCTGTTTACAACAAGGTGCAGATTTTCGGAATACACGGAATTTGAGGTTTTGGAAATGCCGAAAAGTACCCTTATCGGACTTGCCGAAAAATTCTATGACAAAACCGAACAGAAAATTGAAATTGTAACGCAAATCATTGACGAGGTACACCGTCACACTCTGTCAGTCGAGCTTGCCGCCCGTCTGCTTGCCTGCGGAATATTAAAGCCGAAAAAACTGCTTGCGGAACTGAAAAAATCAAAAAGCATACTGCAAAGCGAGGACAAAATAAATATCGTAAAGGACGGCAGAAACCGGAAAGCAACCTATTACGAGCATATCCACAGGCTTATGTATATTGCCGGACTTGACGGCGAGTGCGGCGAAATATTAAAATGTATGACATTTATTCCCGATGATGGCATAAACCCAAGGCTTTTTGCACGGTGGCTGAACTTAAAAAATCTCAACAGCCTTAACCGGCTAATAGAATACGGAACGATAAAACGGAACGAATTACCCAAAATCACCCTGCATCCGCTGATAAGGGAAATCACGCTTGACGATAAAAAGCCGAGTATTTCAAATTGCGAAATTTTTATCACCGGCATACATAATCTGTGCCTTATGCACGGAGCAGACCTGCCGTATCACAATACAATGTTTAAGGTGATTGAAAATATAATCCTGCTTTCAGAAAAGGACGATACGGACAAATACAAAATATTCATAAAAGACGCATTTGCGTATATGGAAAAATACGCATATCAAAACGGAATGAAGCTGATTATTTCGGAACTTGAAACAATGGCACATAACAATGATGACCGTGCTTTGCTTTTTGATTATAAATCGGCGTATGAGCACATCTGCAATCAAAACATATCCGCCGCTTTGGAATATGAGCTGCAAGCCGTAAATTTATGCGATGAAAATACAAATCCGCACCTTACCGCAAATATTTACGCAAATATGGGCGGCTTGTATCACGCAAGCGGAGATGTATTCAAAGCGAAAGAATTTATGGAAAAGGCATATCTTATTTTAACGGAAAATAGCTTGCAATACACAGCCGACAGTGTCGCTCAAATCTGCAACTATGCTAACCTTGCCGCAAACTTAAGCGAGCCGGAAAAAGCAATAACCGCATTAAAGAAATGTGTGGAATACACGGAAGAAAACAGCGGTATTTATGCGGAGCTTTTATGGAATACAGGCATTATATATTTGCAGATGAACGATAAGGCAAACGCTGTACCACATTTGAAAAAGGCATTGAATATCTATGCCGAAATTTATGAGGACGAGCCGGAGCTTACGCAGCGGAAAATATCCGAACTGCAAGACGCTGTTTCCTCATACGGAATCAATGCACAAAATTTAATATCGGAAAATTAGTCAATTTACGCTCAATTTGCACTCAATGTAAAACAGCCTCTTTTCCTGTAAACTGAAATTACAGTTTACAGAGAAAGGAGGCCTTTTTATGTTCAAGAATAAACCGAGAGCAGCGCCTATTGGAAACGCATACCGCAGAAAATGCGGCAAGGTTACATTTATTGTTTCGTCATTCGGAAATCCCGATACGAAACAAACGGCAGACGATTTGATTTTATCAATGCTGAAAAACAAGGTAAAGGAGCGAAAAGCAGTATGACAGAGGACGAGAAAAAATTATTGCAGGAAAAGCACAGATTAGAGGAAGCAATCGCCCGTGACAGAGTAAAGGAACGCAAGGCGAGAACGCACAGGCTTATCGTTGAGGGTGCAGCTTTGGAAAAGGTTTTACCCGAAATAAAAACGGTAGAAACCGATAATCTGGAGGAATTTTTACATCGGTATTTTACGGAAAATCTGATGTAAAAGCAACTTATTTCAAGGGGATTTCTATGCGAAAATCCCCTTAATTTCCCTATAAGGGCGCGCTTACTCACCACTTGACCGCAGGTCAAGTGGTGGTACTTGCCGTTGGCAAGCCGTGCGCTCTTGCAGAGAGCTCGTCAAATTCGCTCTGCTCATTTGCCGTAAATTCCGACGGTTTTGTAATTTTACAAAACAATGCTCCGATAAAATCGGACATATCGGTATTTCATACCTTGTCGGAATTTTGATAAAACCTGTCGCCGACAGCTTTTATCTTTGATGTGCGTTATCTGTTTCACATCTTCCGCCCACTTTCTTTTTTGAAAAAAGAAACAAAAAAGTAACGCAATAGAACGCCGTTTTCGGGGTGTTTAATGGTTATATATTACCCACTCAAAAACGGCTCCCGAAACCATTGTATTTACTTGATAAATTATGTTCTATTGCGTGACAGAAAGGAGCAATCCGCTATGGCAATTTACCATTTAGAAGCAAAGGTCATTTCAAGAGGCATCGGCAGAAGTGCTGTTGCCGCTGCCGCATATATGAGCTGTTCCAAAATTTTCAATGATTATGACGGAGTGCAGCACGATTACACAAGAAAGCACGGTCTTGTATATGAACAAGTGCTATTACCGCCGCAAGCTCCGCCGGAGTGGCAAGACAGAAGTGTGTTGTGGAATGCCGTTGAAGAAACCGAAAAAACAAAGGACAGCAGACTTGCAAGAGAGTTTGTCGTTTCTCTGCCTGTTGAGTTGAACAAGAAACAAAATATATCCTTAATAACCGAGTATGTAAAGGACAATTTTGTAACAGACGGAATGTGCGCCGACATTGCAATTCACGATACGGACGGACATAACCCACACGCACATATTATGCTGACCGTCCGACCGCTTGACAAAAACGGCAAGTGGCAGAGCAAAACCGAAAAAGAATATTTGTGCGTTAAAAACGGCGAGGAACGGGGTTTTACATCGACGGAGTTTAAGACTGCACAGGCTGACGGCTGGGAAAAGCAATATCAGTATTTTGTCGGTAAAAAGAAAGTATATATGTCGCCATCACAAGCAGATGATTTAGAGCGTGCTTCAAAATATCCGAAAAGCACACGCTACGGCAGACAAAATCCCATAACAGAGCGTTGGAACAGTGAGGAGCAGTTGCAGATATGGCGAAAAAATTGGGCGGATATTTCAAATAAATATCTTGAACTTACAAAATTCGAAAGTCGTATTGACCACAGAAGCCATAAGGCACGGGGTATTGACGAGAAACCCACAATTTATGAGGGGATTTCCGCAAGAATAATCGAGATAAAAGGCGGCGTTTCCGAGCGGTGTGAATTAAATCGGCAGATTAAAGAGGACAATCGTATTTTGCGTGAAATCAAAAAGCGGATAAAGAAACTGACGGAGGCAGTCAAACGCACCCTGCCCGCCGTTGCGGAAACACTTGAAAAATTACGCAGTACAATGATTCATTGCCGGTATGTCATAAATTTTGCGGATAGGTGGAAAACCGCAAAGACAGCGGAAGCCGCAAGGCTGAAAATTTATTGTGATGATTATTCTGCAATTATTGCCGAATTAAAATCAAAAATCAGTGAACGCAAGCAGAAACAGGACGAAAAAGCAAAAACGCCGCCGATTAAGATTTTCAGACATAAGGAATTAACGCAAACTATCAATGAACTGTCGGAGCAAATCGAGGAATTGCGCACAGAAAAAAATACAATTTTAGCAAACCTTAATACAAATGATATTCAGACGGTCAAGACTAAACTAAACGATATTCAAAAAGCCGTTCCCGTTATGGAAAGACACTCAAAAGAAAGCAAAACAAGACTTGACAGCGCTCAAAAGGAATATGCCCAGTTAAAGGAACAGGTGCAGAAATTTGATACGGAAGAATTACAAAATTTGCGTTATGACATCAGACCACAGACTGAAAGTGAAACAATATCCGAGCTGCAAAAAATTTATGGTGACTCATTTATTCAGAATATTTATGATACCGCAAAATCCAAAACCGATAAAGCCATAGGCGAAACGGACAGGTATTCCGTACGCAAACAGCTTGAAAATTATATAAACAAGAAAAGTGTGCAAAAAATCGAAAATATCCGCCGTAAACAAGAAAAAGAAAACGAACGGTAGATGTAAAAGACAAGGTGTAATTGAGCAAACAGACAGTTAAAAACACCGTAAAATCAGCACTTTTAAGGGCGGTTTTGAGCAAGGTAATACCCTAACCCAAAACCGCCCCTAAAATGACTTCTAT
>CAJKHT010000101.1 GCA_905199755.1 uncultured Eubacteriales bacterium
ATATATCATCTTGGAGGTTTCGTAAAGAGTTTACACAAAATTCGGGGTTGACTCGAACGGTTTTTCCCTCCAGATAGAGGTCAAATATTGTTCTCTCCTTGGGAGTAAGGCTGCGTAAAGCCGAACAGAAATGATCATAATCATCCTGTATGATGATATTTTTATACTCTTTCATCAGACGCTTGTTTTCGGTTCTGATGCGTTCAATCTCGCTTTGCAGACTCTCGTTTTTTTCGGAATGTTCATCGAAGATTTTTTGATATTCGTTATCCTTTCCAGCAAGAAATGCAAAAAGGTCGTCAATTTCCATAATACCGCTTTGGCTTTCATCGGAATATGTCTTTTCGGTTTGCTTTATTTTGTCAAGCGATTTTTTTATCGGAAGGATAAATCGTTTTGAAAAATACAGGCTAAGACTTAAAACAGCAAATCCCAAAATCAGAATTATGAGTATAAGCTGTATGGTGTTTTTCGTTTCCAGCCCGGAATAATCCGCATACGGCATCATAACCGTAATAGAATAAGGTGTGTTTTCGGAATAAAGAGTTGTGTTTCTCGTCATGCCAATATATGCGCCGTATTCATTTTTTAAAGCGACAAGACCCTTTTTCAGCGGCTTGATTTCGAGGGAATCCTTAGGTGCAAGAAAATATCCGTTTTTTGCTCCGCAGCTTAATCCCTCTTTGATATTGATTTCTTTATCGCCCGAGCGAGAGAATATGCAGGTTATGTGCGGAAGCGTGGACGGCTGTGCGTGTGCGGACTTAAAAACGCTTTCGTTTACTTCAAAGCCGCAGATGCCGTAAACGCTGCCTTCCGCACCTCTGATCGGAAGCGCTACAAGCATAACACGCTCCGACGTTCCGGGAAGCGTTATAATATTACAAATGTGAGAGGCTTTTTCAATCGGCTCGGCGGTATCCGAAAGAACTTCTTCAAAATTCGGGAATACCCCGGTGTCAAATTCCAAATGCCATTTACGGTGAGGCATAGTGCCTTTGTTTATTGCAGCCTTCACATTTCCCCTGTAAAGAAGCATTGTTTCCTTGTCCGTTGTTCCGAACAGATCCTGATTAAGATACACGCCTGCTTTTAAACCGCTTTCGCCGGTTTGAGATGCGTTAATCAGAATAAAAGCGCCGGAACAGCTTGCCTTTAAAAGCTCGTTCTTCAATAAATCAATATAGCGTTCCTCAAGAGCGTTGATATGCAAAGAAGAATTTTGAACGCCGCTAAAATCTGTATTTTCCGAATTGAGATATTGCTCGGTAAGCTGTGCGGCTTTTTCGGAAAGCTGTGCGCCGCGCAAGGTAATATCATTGTAGTAAGACGTCATTTCACGGTCGAAAAACTCAATCTGAAGGCTTAATATATCCGATATTTTATCCTCGGTTGTCGAAAAACGTCCGAACAGGAAAAGAAAAGCCGCAAATATAAGCAATAAAACGATAGCCAGGATAAACATATATCCAAACAGCTTTTTTTGCATAGATTGTCTTTTGTTTCTTACTGATATTTGCATAACAATCCCCCGTCTATTTTTCGCAGAGCTTTTGCCAAAGTCCCGCGGCAAGTGCTTCGGGCGGTGTGTTGCTTAATATAAATTGTTTCTGTTCGTTTCTTAAATAATCGTAAAATGCGTAAACTCTGCTGTAATATTCGGGACTTTGCTGTTCCGACAAAACCTCCGAGCTTTCCTTAACTTTTTTTAGGGCTGCATAGAGTTTTTCATAATCGGCTGTCTTGAAACGGCAGTCGTCTATTTTGTCAAACGCACCGTTTGTAATCGGCATATAACCTGTTTGGCATACGAACTCAAGATTTCTCTCCGGCTCGGTGAGCCATTTGGCAAAAATCACTGCAGCCTCTGCTTTTTGACTTGATGTTTTATATGCGCAAAGACCGACTCCGGCTTGCGTGATATACGGCTTTTTTCCGTTTTCAGCGGGCAGAGGCAGTATCTCCAGATCCATCGGCTCACTCGTTCCGTCCTCATATGTCACGGTATCATTATAGTAAAGAATTGCGGCGGACGAGCCTATGCCGGCTACAACCTCGCCTGTCATCACCTGTGTGTTTGAATAGAGATTTGAAAGCATAATATGCCCTTTTGCAAGCGAATCCGCAAATTTCATGAAGGTTTGCTTAAAAATCACGTTTGACGGGTCATAGAATCCGTTGTCGGCAAAAATATTTCCTGCGCCGCTTTCCGTAGCTGCAAGCTCAATGGCGCGCAGCGGATAATCAAGAGCGCAGAACGGTTTTCCGCCCGACCAGTCATAATATTTCGCGGCAGCATCGAAAAACCCATCCCATGTGGACAGTGCTTCATATGTAACGCCCATATCGGCTGAAAAGCGTTCAAACTGACCGCCTGCAATAAACAAAAGATGCGTGGATTTAGACACCGGGAACACGGACAGCTTTCCGTCTGCCGTGCCGTCCTCCAAAAACCCCGGAACGTATGCCGAAAGCTCTTTTTCGGAAAAATATTCGTTCCAGTCAAGTAAATTATCCGTTCCAAGCTCCAGCACGTTGCTTTTGTGCGCAAAGAAAAGGTCAGGCATTTCGGCGGAGCCGGGAATTTTGTCGTGCGCGTCAAGCAGCTTTTCGCCTATTTTGGAGGCGTTGGACATTGCCGTGACGTTGACGATAATGCCTTTTTCCGTGCCAACTGTCTCGTTGAATTCGTCAATAAGCCGATTCATCGGCGAATCCATATTTAGATTCCTCCGTGATATGATTTGATGATTTTTCCATTTTTCCTGTTTTATGCCGGTAAGTTGCCAACAGATGTAATCAATCCTATACTTTTTCCCCTACTTTTTCAAAAAAATTAAATTTTTTTGAAATTCATCCTATACTTTTGGCAAAAAGTATGGGGACAAAAAGATATTTTTATGTATAATGTAAATATGTAAAAACAACAATTTACAGCATCGGAAAGAATTATCTGCAAAAAATAAAGATAAAGGGGCGACCTTTTACGTATGTGTTTCAACCTATTATAAAGTAATCGCAGTTTCTTAAATAAAAAGACGGGTTCTTTTTTTAGCAGACATATCCAATATAAGTATATCACATTTTTGGCAATTAGTTAATGGTTTGCGGATAATTTGCGTAGGTTTGTGCAAAAGAAACGGGTTTATAAGTTTTTCAGAGAGGAGGCGAGGCGTATGATAAATGAGAAGCATAAAACGGCTGCATACAAAATTATTCCGTCACAGGGCGGAAACCGTTACAGCTTTTTCTGCGAATTGTCGGGGATGCTTGTCTGTACCACAGGAACGTATTATGCAGACGATTTCGAGGCAGAGCTTGCGGCGGCATGGGAAGCGGAGTGCAAGAAAAATTTTAATTTATGCCACTTGTGCGGCAGATGGGTTGATTCAATTGTATATAACCCGGATACGCTTACGTGCGTAAATTATGCGCCTCTCGAGGAAGAAGCAAAGTATTGCAAGCACTGCGGAGCCAAAGCAAACGGCGGAGACATAATCTGCTCTGTATGCGGCAAGAAATTGTTATATGGGGAAGGTGATGACCATGACGAGCCATAAACTGACAAAAAAGGATGCTTTGGAGCATTTCGGCTTCGGTACGAAAAAAATGAAAAGCTTTAAAATCTGCCCGTGCTGCGGAAATGCGCAGGCTGCTACTACGATATATGCGTGGAAAGCAGTGACTGGGATGATGCTTCTCACCGCTGTCAATCCTGCGAAAGCTGCTTTGAAGAAGATGAATTGTGCGGCTACTGCGGCGTTTGCACAAATTGCTGCATTACGAAGCAAAGGTGGGAAAATCGTACAATGTGAGAATCAGCGTAGGCGAAGATCCGCCAAGCTTAAATGATTACATCAAGGCGGTTGTCAGCGAATCGGACGATACGGAATACAGCTTTACGAACGGACTTACCGGAAAAGCGGATTATAACTGGCGTTACGGCTATTATTACGATATTTCCGGAGTCCCGTCCGAAAGCGGAATGCTCAATTTCACTCTTTGTGCGGAAAACAATAACGGCATAACCAAGAAGACATACATATTAAAGATAAACGAAAGCGATCCGCTTGAAATTACAACGCAAAGCAGGCTGGACAATGCAACGGTCGGGTCGGAATATTCGCGCAGCCTATACTGCTGTTTAACCTCCGCATTAGCTTTGGATATATCCGGCAGCATAGAATACATGCCTATATAGGGATTGTATTCAGGGTGAGTTTTTGAAAGCTTTTTAGCTTCTTTGAGCTTGGTATTTAAGAATTTATCCTTGCCGTATTTATAAAGTGAATAAGAGTTGCACCGAGGGCAACTGTGTGATATAATATTTACCATGAGATCTTGATCTCCTTTCTCTGATTTTCAGGGAGGTATTTGGGTTTGTGGTAAAACCATTATACCATAAGGAGTTCAAGGTCTCAACTTTCATTTAACTTAACAAAACGTAATCTTCGATTGGGAGGAAAACGCAACGCGTGCACAAATGGCATATCTGTTTTCACGGTGCGACGTCAATCCGTATTTTATAAACGATGTTCCGATAACCGATATTCCGGACGTTTATGGCACAACGCCCTTCGCATATGAAATTTTGGATCTTTATAATAAAGGGGTCGCAGTGGGAAGCGATGAATACATGGCATTTTATCCGGATTCACAGGTAAAACGCAGTGAAGCGGCGGCGCTTATTTCGAGAATACTTTGCTATGATATGCGGATTGAATTGCCGAAAGGGTGATTAAGGTGAGGCTGATGAAAGTAATTGCGATATTTACGGTTATTGCCGGCCTTTTCGGATGCAGGGCTCCCGGAGAAAACCCTTTTATGCTGGACGGACCGGGCATGGTGTATGTTGACAGCGAGCATCGCACAGAATATGCAAACACTCTTCCGTTCGATGAAATCGATGACTATCCCTATTGGGCGGTCGCATATCTCGGAGAGGGAGAAAACGGCAAAAATACGGCAAAGGAATATATAGAAAAGCTTTTTTCAAAGCTTTCAGAGGAAAAACGCCGGGCAATAAGCCATTATGATTACGGCGGAGAAAAATGGTATCTTGTTATTCCGCGGTACGGAGAGGAAAACGAGCTGATTCAAAATGGCGATAAGAAAAATTTGCAAAAAGCAGATGACGGCACACCGTATATAATAAACTGCGGCGGCGATGTTGAAATTTATATCGTCATGCGCGGCGGACGCAGAATCACGCTCGATACGGATGAAAACGGCAGGCTGATATGCACGCCCGATATATGGGATATAACAGAGTATAAAGGATAAAAATTTTGAGAGGAGAATAGAATTATGGGACTTTTAAAAGCGGGCACAGGCGCTCTTGGCGGTGTTTTGGCTGATCAATGGAGAGAATTTTTCTACTGCGAAAGCTTGGGCGCCGACACACTTGTGGCAAAAGGCGAAAAACGAGTGGGAAAAAGAAGCTCCAACAAGAAGGGAGACGACAACATTATTTCAAACGGTTCTGTTATTTCGATAAACGAAGGACAGAGCATGATTATTGTGGAATCGGGCAAAATTGTTGAATTTTGCGCCGAGGCGGGTGAGTTTGTCTACGATAATTCCACCGAACCGAGTATTTTCTGTGGCAGCTTAGGCGAAAACATTAAGCAAAGCTTTGCGCAGGTAGGCAAGCGTTTTACTTTCGGCGGTGAACCCGGTAAGGATCAGAGGGTTTATTATTTCAACACAAAGGAAATAACCGGAAATAAATTTGTTACGTCTTCACCTGTACCCTTTAGGGTAACGATAGATGAGTCTATGAACTATAAGCTGTCGGTGGATTTAAGGTGCAACGGCGTGTATTCTTATAAAATAGCAGACCCTGTTATGTTTTATACAAATGTAAGCGGTAATGTGGAATATGTATACAGCCGTTCGGAAATTGACGAAATGTTAAAGAGCGAGCTTTTGGACGCTCTCAGACCGGCATTTGCGCAGATTTCGGCAATGAAAATAATGTATTCCGAAATACCGGCGCATACAAAAGAAGTTACAAAGGCTCTTTCCGAGGAGCTTAAAGCCGAGTGGAGGGAAAAGCGCGGAATTGAGCTTTTCACCGTAAGCATTAACGGTGTATCTATCCCCGAGAATCAAAGAAAGAAGATTACCGAATGGGAAGAAAACGTTATGACAACAAATCCGAATATTGCGGCGGCTCGCATTGTCGGCGGTCAGACAGACGCTATGAGAACGGCGGCGGCAAACGAGGGCGGCATGGGTGCAATGGGCGGCTTTTTCGGAATGAATATGGCACAGAACGCCGGCGGCATGAATGCAGGCAATCTTTTTGCGATGGGTCAGCAGCAACAGCAGCCTCAGCAGCAGGCACAGCAGCCGCAAGCGGCAGGATGGAGCTGCGAATGCGGGCAAACCGGGAATGCGGGCAAATTCTGCATGAATTGCGGAAAGCCACAGCAGGTATCGGACGGCTGGACTTGCTCGTGCGGAACGGTCAACAAGGGCAGGTTCTGCCAGAACTGCGGCAACCCAAAGCCTGAGGGCGCACCAACCTATAAATGCGACAAATGCGGCTGGGAGCCTGAGGATCCTAAAAATCCGCCTAAATTCTGCCCTGAATGCGGCGACATATTTGATGATAATGATAAAAAGTAAAATTGCGACAGCAAAAACTATGTAACGAATAAGAAAAGGAGCAAGTAACAATGAAGATGACGGTTTCATCTGTTCCGACAACATCGGAAGAATTTTCTGCTCTGCCGCAGAATGACCTTTCCAAGCCGGAAAATACCTGTGCAATGTTCCTGTTGGCGCTTGCACTGTATCTGAAGGACAGGGATGCGGGTGTTGCCGCACTTAATACACTGAGAGGTCCGAGACCGCTCAGCAATTATGATATTCAGTTTTTAAGAGACCGTTTGCGCGGAAAAAGTTATCTTCCGCTTGCTTATTTTAGCGGTGCGACTCCGGCAAACAACTATGTTCCGAGTATTCCTCTTACCCTCGAAGTTATTGCGGATAGCAGACCGCAGGATATGGTTATGCACCTGTGAGACCGCGCCTGTCGTATAGCGATGTCACTTTTTTGGCAGATGAAATGCTGGAAAAAAATGCCGTTCAGACCGGCAAGGGCGCTTTTGCGGCACAGGACACCAGCAGCTACCGCGAATATATTTCCTATTAACGGCCAAAGATGACACCGCCAACAACATGATGTTCACCCGGTGGTATACGGAAACCGCCGGCGTCACCTTCGCAGATGCGACCAAGCAGGAAACGTCCTTTACCATGCCGGACTGCGATGTGGCAGTGAATCCCGGTTTCCAGCAGGTTTCGTTCACCAAGCAGCCGCTCGATAGTTGGCTCTCTTCTGATGATGACAGCGGCGTTTACTTTGCGTTCAGCCAGCCCATCACAAGCTGGAAACTGGTGAACCAAAATGATCAAACGCTTGCCAGCGGCAGCGCCGAAGGCGCGAATGCTCTTGTTGAGGCAAAACTGACTCTACAGCCTGAAAACACAGTGATGACCTGCCGGGTTATTTCAACCACTTTGAACATATACACCGATATTACAAAAGATACAAAGAAAAAAGAGGTGTCCACACTCGGAAATTACTTTGAAAATCTGTTG
Organism: uncultured Eubacteriales bacterium; assembly: GCA_905199755.1. Taxonomy (GTDB): domain Bacteria; phylum Bacillota; class Clostridia; order UBA1381; family UBA1381; genus UBA4716. The sequence goes on from CAJKHT010000101.1 coordinate 7,612, forward strand.
ATTTAACTACTGCGCCACACTACGCCAATTACTACGCCAAACCTCCTATGTTGTGTAAATATTTATGTAGAGTTATGAAAGGCATAAACCTTTGAAAACGGCTTGACAAAAGGGTTATGTAGAGGTATAATAACTTATATAATTGTTGAGAATGAAATCCCAACAATGAAGCCGTTGGATGGTGTAAATAAGAAAAATGATGTAAATAATACAGCTTCTGAAGAACCTGAAAAAAATGTAAAAACTGAGTCTGAAAAGATTGATTTCTCAAATGTGAAGATTGAGCCAATCTTTGAAGAAATGGTGGATTTCGATACATTCAGCAAATCAGATTTCCGTGCAGTTAAGATTTTAGCTTGTGAAGCAGTACCGAAGTCAAAGAAGCTTCTGAAGTTTACATTAGATGACGGAGAACGCAAAGACCGTGTGATTTTAAGCGGTATTCACGAGTATTACGAGCCGGAAGAACTGGTTGGAAAGACAGCAATCGCTATCGTGAACCTGCCGCCGAGAAAGATGATGGGAATTGATTCCGAAGGTATGCTGATTTCAGCAGTACATGAGGAAGACGGTCACGAAGGACTGAACCTTCTGATGGTAAATGACCATATTCCGGCAGGTGCAAAGCTCTATTAAGATGATGTAAAAATGTACCGTTTTACAAAATAAATGGGACGTACTTCATTTGATAAAAAACTAAAAAACAGCGATTTACATAAAACTTACATCAATTGATGCAGAAATCGGTGCAAGCAAGGAAAAATCGCATAACCGGTACGATAATGGGCAATTCCAATCGGGATTGCCCATTTTTTAAAATGAATGGAAATGTAAATCGGGATTTGTAGGAGGGGATTTTTAATGAATATTACAGTTTATCTTGGGGCAAACGAAGGAAATGACCCATGCTTACGAAAAGCAGTTG
>CAJKHT010000102.1 GCA_905199755.1 uncultured Eubacteriales bacterium
TTACAAAAAAGTCTGTACAAATCGAGAAAAGTGTGGTAATATAATTATATTGACTTCAAATTGTAACATTAGGGAAATGTTTTGGCAATATATGAATTTGATTGAAATATTATCCGAAAGGGGTTTCAAAAAATGCAGTATGCATATATAGATGAATACACAAGGTTTATGTCGGATGTGCGGCACAAATCCATGAATACGGTTGAATCATACGGACGTGATATAAAACAGTATATTACATATCTTGACAGTACGGGAATTACCGATTTGTCCTCGGCAACAAAAAATACGGTTATTTCGTATTTGCTTATGCTTCAGAAGCAGGGCAGAGCGCCCTCTACCGTATCGCGTACATTGGCATCGCTGCGTTCGTTTTATATTTTTATGATTCAGAGCGGAAATGTCCGGACCGATCCGACATCAAGCCTTGAAGCACCCCATGTTGAAAAAAAGCTTCCGCAGATTTTATCGGGTTCGGAAGTCGAGCTGCTGATGGCACAGCCGGATTGTGTTGATAATAAAGGCAAAAGAGATAAGGCAATGCTGGAGCTTTTATATGCCACGGGAATACGCGTTTCCGAGATGATGAGCCTTAATGTTTCGGATGTCAACTTTCAAATGGCATTTATAAGATGCCAAAACTCCAGGAAAGAACGTATAATTCCTATAGGGAATAAGGCATTGGAGGCATTAAAGTGTTATATGGAAAGCTCGCGGCGGTTTATGATAAAATCGCCGGATGAGGAGGCATTGTTTGTAAACCGCAGCGGTGTACGGCTCACGCGGCAGGGATTTTGGAAGATTATAAAAGGGTATCAGCATTGCGCCGGAATAAGCAAGGAAATCACTCCGCATACATTAAGACATTCGTTTGCGGCACATTTGATTGAAAACGGAGCTGATTTACATTCCATTCAGGAAATGATGGGGCATGCGGACATAACATCGACGCAGGTGTATTCTCATTTGATGAACAGTAAAATAAAAGATGTATATCAGAAAACACATCCGCGTGCATGAAAGGAACGGATAAAACATGAAAGCGAATTGCGACTGTTGTATGAACTATGAATATGATGATGAATTTGATTGCTATGTGTGCCTTATTGATCTTGATGAGGACGAAATGCGGCATTTCATAAGCGGCAGCTTTAAAAGCTGCCCTTATTTTCGCCCGGGCGACGAATATACAATAGTAAGGAAGCAGATATGAATATTTTATGAAATTACGGTTTTTAAGCGCTGATTTGTAAAAAAACAATAAAAATCGCTTGACAAATATTGTACTTTGTGGTATTATATTATTCGTGGTTTGAAAATGTATACCATGCGCTGTTAGCTCAGCTGGATAGAGTGACTGGCTACGAACCAGTAGGTCAGGGGTTCAAGTCCCTTACAGCGCGCCAAATAAGAACCTCAAGGTTGATAGAAACCTTGAGGTTTTTGCTTTATATTTCGGTTTCAAATAAACCTTTTGCCTGTGCGGTTTTCGGAATACATCGTGTAAAAGTGCTGCTGTGCAATAATGTTTTCTCCTTATCGGCAGCACATTTTTTGTGCCAAAATTGCCTAAAATTATCCGTTTCAATCAAAAAATGAAACCGTAAAATTTTACCCCGACCTTTCGTGTCAATTGTTTACCCTTTCGTGTCAAGGGTTCGACATTTCGTGTCAAAGGTATGATTTTGTGCCGAAATAAAAATTTTTCAAAAAAAGTAAAGCCGCATATCATTTACGAAAATGTGGCTTTAAACTAGCGACAAAATTCCGCAAACGAAAAGTTACTCATTGTTCCCGGTTATGAAGTAGTCGCAGTACTCTCCTCCGTTTGCCAGCGTCTGTTTTCTGTGCAGTACACCATGCTGAAAGGAGATCATTACTTCATCAAGTTCGCAGAACAGCGGCATAAGTTCGGAAACGTCTAACTTTTTCGTATAGGCACAGATTGGGCAGCGAGTAATGCGGTAGTAGCAGGCACCCTCATACGGCTGTCCCACAAAATCCACTTTGAACGAGGTCGGATACTGTTTTTCCTTTTCCGGCGTGTACCACTTATAATATTTTACAACGCTCTTTTTGTTTTCTGCCTTACCCTTGGCGGTGTTCAGATCGGTTTTCGCAAAATACCATTTGATGTGGTAAAGCGAACGCCGCATCATCTCCTGCACTGTCTCCGGGGGGATTTTTTTCTCACTTGCCACATATGGCGCAACAAAGGCAAGTGCAAACAACTCGTTGTATGCCATAGGGTTGTCGCCACCAATGTCATCTGCCTTTTCCACCAGTTCCCGATAGACCTTTCTGCTCTTTTTCATAATTTCCGAAGCGCACGCTTTGCCATATTTCTCTGTCAGAACCCTTCTCATCGGGCTCTTGAACATCCAAAAATAAAATCCGTTGTATTTCATATCACTTGTCCTCCCACTTAAAGCATCTTTTTCTTATAACAGCAGTCGCAGTACAGACCGCCAGAGGCGAGGGTATACTGCCGAACAAAGTCGGTCACACCGCCGGCTTCGCTCATCGTGTAGTCAAGGCGGCACAGCGCCGGGGTTAGGTCATAAAGTCCCAGATTTTGCATCAACACGCAGATGCCGCATTTGGTGAACCGACATTCGTAGCCGCTGCCGTCCGGGTATTCGAAAAAGTCCATATTCCATGAGTAGGGATTTCGGTCGGCAGCTTTGAAGGAGGCGGTTGCCTTCATTTCATTGATGTCCTTTTTAGTGAATTTATTCTTTCCGCTCCTGCGGCAAAACCATTTCATCGGTTTTGTCATCATAGCTTTTGCATAATACTCTGTCAGCTGCTCCACATCCGGATGCTCCGGCGTAGAGAGGATGAACGCACCGATCATCGCACAGTTGACGATGTTCATCTTAAAACGGTCCGCGTTCTCAAACTCCGGCAACCCTGCAATGATTTCCCTGTATCTCGGCTTTGCCTTTCTTGTGATACCATTCGCCATATCAGCATCATATCCGAACACCGCCGTCAGCTGCTTTCGGAATGAATGGGCAAATAGCGCCCACATTCCTATGGGCATACCTATGTATTTCATTGTTTTGCTCCTTTAACACATCGTTTTCTGTCATTTGTTTCTGAAGGCAATCTTCACAATCTGCATTTTCATCATTTTATCGCCGACTTTGGCAAGGAAACGGAAAAAGCCGCTGACGGACGGGTCACGAAGGTCATTGTAGCCCAGCATATAGCCGCGGCTCGTGACTTGCAAGCGGTTGTCCCACAAGGAAAGCTCATCTTTCGCGTCCGAAACGGCGAAATATGCACACACATCCTTGATTTTCGCACTCTTGAGCCAAGTTTTTGCTATCATTTTCACCGCTGCCCGGTTCGCTGCGTCAAATACCAACACACCGCCGTGGAAAGCGTGCGCCATTGCTTGCACAAGTGCTTTGACTTGCTTGGTCAAAAAGTAGTAGAACACGCCGGAGGCGAAGAATATCGCACCGCCGGAAGCGTCGATTTTTTCAAACCATTCGGTATTATTCAAATCGCAGGGGATGTTTTCCTCACGCTCATCGGCGGGCAAAAGCTCGTTACGCACGGCTATGACATCAGGAAAATCCAGATTGTATATTTTACAGCTGCCGTTGTCGCAGCTTCTTCCGGTGTTGTCCAGTCCGCAGCCAAGATTGACTATTGCGGCTTTTGGGTGATCTTTCAAATAGTCCCTTACTTCCCATGCCAAATCATTCTGTCGCATGGCAACCTCCAGCGCACCGAAACGCTGCATCAGACTGCGGGAGTTTTTCTCTGCCACAGAAAAATCGTAGTCAATTTCATTAATTAAGCGAACCGCCGTTTCATCCCGATAGAGATTCGGATACAGTTCCGTGCAAACCTTTCCGGCATACAGCGGAATGATAAGCGTTTCCTGTACAGTGTTTTTCTCAATTTTGTATTTCATAATTATTCTTCACTCCTGTTTTGTGCTCCACTTTGCCTATCCCAAAGCTACATCTAACACCATCATAATACCAAATCCCGCCGCAAAGAAAATCGTTCCTATGTTGGAGTGCTTTCCCTGCGACATTTCGGGAATCAGCTCCTCCACCACAACATAGAGCATGGCGCCTGCGGCAAAGCTTAGAAAATACGGCAGCAACGGTATCACGAGCTGCGCTGCAAGAAGTGTCAGCACTGCGCCGATAGGCTCGACAGCACCGGAAAACACACCGCCCAAAAACGCCTTGCCCTTGCTTTCTCCCTCTGCTCGAAGCGGCATAGAGATGATTGCCCCTTCCGGAAAGTTCTGAATGGCAATGCCGATGGATAAGACAAGTGCACTCGCCGCCGTGATTTGTGCGTTTCCTGCAAGGAACCCTGCGTACATCACTCCCACTGCCATTCCTTCGGGAATGTTATGTAATGTCACCGCCAGTACCATCATGGCAGTGCGTCCAAGCTTGCTTTTAGGACCCTCCGCTTGCTCACTCCCAACATGAAGATGAGGAATCAGACGGTCGAGCATGAGCAAAAACAGCACACCGACCCAAAATCCGATTAATGCAAGGAAAAAGGATAGCTTGCCCAAATTTTCCGATTGCTCGATTGCCGGAATCAAAAGACTCCAAATAGATGCCGCAACCATCACTCCGGCGGCAAAGCCGGCAAGCGCACGCTGCACCGAAACACCGAGTGATTTTCTCATAAAGAACACACCGGCTGAACCGAGCGTTGTGCCGAGGAAAGGAATCAATATTCCGAGAAATATTTGCATTTGTCACACCGCCTTTTTGTTAAGTTGTTATTTATTTCTTCGACAGCCGCGCTCATCTCGGTATTCGGGATGTTCCTTTAAATACGGGTCTTTATCACCGCAGATGGTATAGTCGCACCTGCAGCCGTCCACGCAGGTGGTCGTCCGTACCAGCCTTGCATGAAGCAGTTCCATAGACGCAAAGTCCACATTGCACAGAGCGGGCATAATATCCGTAAGACCGTGCCTGATAGCAAACTCCGCTGCCGGGCACGCCGTAAATTCATAATAGATAGGCTTATCGTTTTCATAAGGCGCAACCGTCATCTCGTAATCGTGCCATTTGTCGCAGCTGCGTTTCGCCCGCAAAAACGCTTTGTACATCAGCTTCCTCCAGAACGGCTTATTGCAGTTCACGAACCTTAGCTTGCGAAAAGACGGCAGAATCAAGTTTTCCTCCATCTCTTCGATTTCCGGGAACGATGAAACCTCTTTGCAGACCGTATAATAACTCATAATGGCGATACAGTCATAGGTGCCGCCTGTACCGTTGTGGAAGTTCTTTTTGCCGCCCAAATCGGTGCGCCAGTCGGACAGAAAGTCCGCGTACTGCCGCTGTACACATTCCCATACGGTCTCCTGTTCTGCCGCAGGATAGTGAAGGGCAATTTTCGCACGTATCTCTTTCTTGCATGTCTTGGAATACAGTACATGGACTTTGCGGTCGAATTGCAGTTTACTGTCTTTCATCTATTTGTCTTTATCCTCACTTTCTGCTTACTTGAACGAGTCCGATTTCGGTTTGACCTCTTTCCGGCAGACAAACCAGGCAATACCCTTTACGGTTCCAAGCGTTACGGCTGTGTACATTTTCTCCAGCCGATTTTTTAAGCCTAAAGCCGTCTCATAGGGCGGCGTAAAAAAACCCGCCTTTTCGTAAATGTGACGGACGAACCAATCTGTCCGTTTATGCTCTCCCGTCACATAAAAGCAGCCGCAAAATGTTCCTCCCGGTTTCAGTACCCGAAAGACTTCCCGGTAAGCAGCATCCTTATCCGGGAAAGCGTGAAAGCCGTTCAGCGACAAAACGATGTCAAAGGTGCCGTCCGCATAGGGGAGTGCGCCCACATCACCCTGTTGAAAGGTTATGTTGTTCAGATTAAGGTGGCTTGCCTTTTCCTGTGCCTGCCCCATCATATCGGGCGAATAATCAAGACAGGTAATGTCTGCCGCAGGCATAGTCTTATAAACCGGCATGGTAAGAATGCCCGTTCCGACAGGCACCTCCAGCAGCTTACCAGAGAAATCTTCGGGAATACCCGACAGTGCCTTTTCAAGATAATCGTCACATTCCGCCTTGTTCATACCCCACACCAGGCGGCACACTGCTTTTCCGCTCAGGGTAGAGCAGGTGATCATACCGTCATAAAAATTATTGCCGCCCGTTATTCGGTACGCACTGCGAATGGCGTCCTTTCGTTCCATATTCATTCCTCCGAATCATTGTTTTTACTCTTGTATTCCCATATATCCTTCTAAATACCCGCTTTTTGCTTTCTCTTCGGTATCATCAGATTCGTCATAGGCATCATATGGGGCTTTGGGATCATGGATCTTTTTTCTGAAAGGGGAGCAAAGCTCATTCTTGTGTGCAAAAGCGAAATCTATATTGTCCGTCCAGCCTGTGTGCCCTGTGATAAACATCGGATGCAGATTGCGTCCTCGCAGCTTTTTCTCCAGTGTTGCCAAGGATTTCACCGCAAGGTTGTTGTCTTCCGCCAGTGCGGAAATAAAGCTATACCGGAGGTTGTTCCTCCGAAGAAGAAACTGTATGGTTTTATTGTTTTCAATCACACCGCTATGAGCCGCCTCCATACCATTAATCCACCGAGCTTTGTCCCACGCTTTAGATTCGGCATTTCGCCAATCTTCAATCATGGCATATTCATTTTTATCGGAAGTAATTCTTATAGGAGTACACGGTATCCACCCATGAGTAAATATATAATGTTCTGTTTCAAAATAGTCAAGCATACTCGGGATAATTTTTTGTATGTAATCATTCTGTCTAAAAGCATTTCTGACTTCTTCCGGACCCGAATACATATCTTTCACTGTAAAACCTGTCAAACGGCATACTGTATCAATCGTACCGTTAGTATGATGAAAATATTGCAAGCAGCTCCCTTTTTGCCAATTATGCAGCAGTTCCAATGCCAAATCATCATGGTTTCCTTTTATAAGTATTATTTCATCTTTTGAAAGCAGTTCAAGAATAAATTCCTGTAGTTGGAGCGGTTCACTGCCTCTGTCATAAATATCACCGCATATGATTAATTTGTGCGGCTCATTATCATCGAAAAAACCTATTTGTGTCAGTGCTGTTTTTAATTCGCTGAAGTAGCCGTGAACATCAGCAGTTACATAGTATCTCATAATATTTATTCCTCTATATTTTCAAGCTGGCAAAGCAGCTTTGGGATATCATTTTTTATTGTGTCATAAACAACAGCCAAATCAACATTGCCATATTCATGAACAATTCTGTTACGCATACCTTCCATTGCTCTCCACGGAATATCGGCATGACCTTCTTTGAAATTATCTGTAAGTTTGTCGGAGTTTTCGGAAACCTGAATCAGTCTGAACATAACCGAATCAACAAGGACCTCATTGTTCTCAAGCTCGTTTTGTGTCAGTTCCGATGTGTGTTCAATTATGAAAGCCAAATCAGTCACTATTTTTTTAATATAGTATTGATTATCCTTTTTGTTATCCATAAATTTTCACCCCATCTTTCAATATTTCATTTGTTAAATCAGGGTTATTGTTTAATTGTTCGCGGTTTAATACATCGACCTTCTTTTTTAGTTTTTCGCGAAGAACTTCTACAAGATCATAAAATTGCATACCTGAAATCGTGGTAGAAATCAAAAGATCAATATCACTGTTTTCAGTAGCTTTACCCTTTGCGTAAGAACCGAACAGATAGCAGTATTCAATTTCAAAATCAGAAAAGACCTCACTGCATATATCTTTTATCCGGCTAATTGGTAAAATTCCATGAGTTTCATCTATAAATCCGTATTCTTCAAGCTTTTGCACCATAAATAAATACTTCATAGACGACTTCTTTGACTCATCGGTTTCATAGTTTTGATAGGTACGAACAGGAATACCAAGATATTCTGCACATTCGGTCTGTGTTAACTTTTTCTGTTTTCGTAATTCCTTCAGCGTCAATTTACATCACCTCGTAGAATGATTATACCACAAAAAATCAAAATATGCAATAGTAATACGCAATTTTTGCGTATTTTATAAAAATATTTTACGCAATTTTTGCGTATTGTGTTTGGCACAATCAGTTTATAACTCATATTTTCCCCGAATGCTCTTAATTGATTCTATAGCATCCGAAACATTGCCGTTTGTTACCGACTTTTCAGCTTTTGCAAGCTTTTCATATACCCCTATACTCATTATAACCATATCTCCGTAACCGTTTTTTGTTACAAAAACAGGCTCGTTTGAGGAATGGCAAATTTCAGATATTTGACTTGTATTTTTCAAATCACGAATGGGTATTATTTGAGGCATAATATCATCTCCTTGTTTTATTGTGTCTTTATTATACCACAAATATACCACAATGTCAATACATAAAAAATTATATAAACAAAATCCCGCGTTCGTCATATACGCTCTCGCTCATATCGTTTCCGCAGCGTATTGCCCGGTCAAGCGCCATAACCGTCGCAACGGCACCGTCAATCT
>CAJKHT010000103.1 GCA_905199755.1 uncultured Eubacteriales bacterium
GAACCCACACGACCAGCTTGGAAGGCTGGGATTCTACCATTGAACTACACCCGCATATAAAAATATTAATATATCAGGACCTATAACATATTGTTGTTTTATCATCAGCTGACTTAATGTATTATAGCAAATATTTTCTCATTTGTCAACACTTTTTTCAAAAAAAAATTATTTTTCCGTAAAAAATCCGTAAATAGCCAAAAACCGCTTTAATACAGATTACAAAACAGATTTCAATTTGCGGTAAAAAGCATGAAGCCGCGGTCAGAGAGCCGCGGCTTCAAAGCTTTACTTACAATTAATATTTTCAGCAACCGCAGTCGTTTATCGGTGAAACTTTTGCGTCCGCGGTCGGATCGGGATTTTTACAGTCAACGAATTCACTCTTTTCCGGCGGGAAAAACTCATCTACCGGGAACTGTATTCTGTCGAACAAATCACATGGGTTATCATCTGTTGCGCCTACACATTCTTTCTGCGGAATACAGAAATCATATGAAGGAATAAGCAGCTGCACATGGCGCTCCAGCTTTACAATCGAGAATATACCGATTGATACAAATACGCGTTTTGCTTCGCCGCCTACAACGATGGCATCATCAAATATGCGCGTTACCGATTCGGGTATTGAGGATATATCGAAATCCTCATCACAGCAACAGCAGCATGATTTTTTGTCGCGTACATCAACAAGCTTGGAGCCGAGTGTTATGGGTTCAACCACTTCAACTACGGCATGCGGCATATTGGTCTTTTTCCAAAGCTGAGGATCGAAAGCGTCCTCTTTATATTTGGAGGCAAATATTTTTGCTGTGCCCTCTGAACCGAAAAGTATAACCTTTTTATTAAAGGTAGCAAGACCTTCGATTTCGGTCGGACGACCTACACCGGTAAATACTGCAACCGTTACACGGAAGAAGTATTTTAAATCAACAGAGTAGAAGCCGCGGTTAAAGGGAACAGGCTCAATATCCGAGAATACCCAAATGATTTCCGCCTTGGTACATTTTATATTTATAGAGCGGTCAACCAGCTCCTGACCCGAGGCAGTAAGATAAACACGGATATTTTCAAGACAGTCTTTATCGCAGCACTACACAAGATATATATTTTTTTGATAAGCTTAGGCATCGAAAGCAAATTCTATATCTAAATAAAAATCATTCTTTTTTTGTTCCTTTGTACGGCTGTAATTCATGCGTATTATTATTTTTTTGTACAGTTGATTTTTTTCGCCTGCCGACAAAGTATCATAATACTCAAGCTGATGAGTGAGAGAGGGGACAAACTCAAAAATATCGTACTTATCCGATATTTCCGATAACAGTTCCTTATCTTTTTCAAGCTCTTTTTCCGCAGCGGCTTTTTTTAGGGAAAGTGCGGTGCTTCGCTGCATAAATATATCTGTGGTGTATATGCCCTGCTCCAATAAATCATATAGCTTGATTTGCTGGGCATCAATTGCTTTTAAATTAAGCTCCGCACGGCTTATAGCGGTTGTATATGTATTGCGCTTATTTTCGGCACGGGAATTATACCTTGTTTTCAGCAGCGTATTTGCCGCAGCGTGTTTTAAGGATTTTTTGAGTACCGCAATAACCGAAGCTTCAACCGCATAAGCTGCAATGCCGGAGGTGCAGCCTGTTTTTGTACACAAATAGCGTGCGGGCAATTTGTTTTTTGTACTGTACTGCCGCTGTATTGCTTTACCGCAGTGGGAACAATACATTAATCCGGCAAAAACATTTTTAAGTTCGCCGGTGTATGACGGGGGATGCGAACGATGCTTTATAATATCCTGTGCTTTTTCAAACAATTCCGGAGAAATTATGGGCATATGTATACCGTCTGCCACAATCCAGTCACTTTCGGGATTTAATACTGTTTTATTCTTATCCGACGGTGTTTTTTTATGAATGTGTCTGCGCCTGTTCCATACAATTTTTCCGATATATATCGGATTTTTCAGAATAAATTGTACGGTGGTACGTGAAAAAGTATTGCCCTTGCGCGGAGTTATACCGAGGGCGTTCAGACGGTTTGCGATTGTGCAGCTTCCACAGCGCTGATTTACATACATATCAAATATCAGTTTTACTGCTTCCGCCTGTTCGGGAACGGGTTTCAGCGTGGGGTGCTTATCAATATATGTACGCTCGTATCCGAAAGGCGGCTCGCATACATGATACCCGTATTCACATGATTTTTCCGTGCCGCGTCTTAATCGCCGCGTAATGGATTTATATTCCTGCCGTGCAAGAAATGACTGCATTTCAACGCTTTGCTCATCAAAATCATTATCAAGGTCATATGTTTTCTGCGGTGTAATAATTTTTATTCCGTGTTCTTTTAATGTCTCGAGAATGATACCCGTATCTTTTTGAGAATTACGTCCGAGACGGTCAATATCCATGCATGCAATCGCAGTATAACAGTTCCGGTCAATATCACTGAGCAAGCTAAGCATTTCGGGACGGCCGAAAAGCGTACTTCCCGTAACAATTTCTTTGTATATTCGGATAATATTGAGATTTTGCCTGTGTGCAAGTGTTATAATTGTATCCATATGGCGCGCGAGCGTGGTTTCAATATCTTCCGCATCGGGATCATTGCGGCTTTTCCGCAAATATACCGCAACGGCATTTTTGTAATTATCCATGAAAATAACACCCTTTCATAATCAGATTGCAAGGCAATATAAATATATACAAAAATCTGCCGATTATTACTTTTGTGCCCTCCCAGCAAAAGTGGACACAAAAAAGCTTCAAAAACCCGTCTGTTGCCGTATATATCGGGAGCATGGAAAGAATGTTCCGACGGCTTCCGCTCGTGTGCGAATCGGCAAGCAGAAATGCCGCCAGCTCCGCTGACTTGTCTTCGCGGTATATGTCCATCAGGGAATGAGCCTTGTTTAAAATGCAATTGCTTCGTTCACGGAAATATGCAAGCTCTTCTTTGTTTTTGGTCAGATAGTACCTGCCCTTGGCATGAAAACCCGAAATGCATTCGCCGGATAATGCGGCTGCGCCCGATACATTAAGAAAATGACAGAAAAACAGGTTATGTGTCCCTTTAATTCACTTTTAAACAATTGCTTAACTCTCGAAGCTAATATAGATCAAACCGCGAGAGCGTTTATTCAAGATGTTGTAATGTCAATGTTTGATGAAGGCAGCGTTGCCATTGTTCCAACCGATACGGATGATAATCCCGAATTCACAAGTTCTTATGGTGTTGAAAAAATCCGAACAGGTAAAATCGTGGAATGGTATCCTCAGCATGTAAGAGTTCAAGTTTATAACGAAAACGTTGGCAGAAGAATGGATCTCGTGTTGCCCAAAAGTATGGTAGCAATTATTGAAAACCCTTTATATGCGGTAATCAATGAACCGAATTCGACGATGCAGCGTTTGATCCGCAAACTCAATCTATTGGATGTTGTAGATGAGCAAAGCAGCAGCGGTAAACTCGCTCTTATTATACAACTTCCCTAACGGTTGATGAAGATAACGAGTTTTTCTGTGCGGAGGGTAATGTGCTCTTTGATAAGAATAAAACAACACTTATCAAATATTCGTGCGGCAAAGCCGATACGAAGTACAATATTCCCGAAACAGTGCAAAAAATCGGTTATAAGGCATTTCTGGCAAGTAAAAATCTTCAGGCAATCGGCTTAACCGACAAGCTTTCGGAGATAGCCGGCTATGCCTTTAAGGACTGCACAAGCCTTACAAACATTACTCTGCCCGACAGCTTAACGGCAATCGGTACGGATATTTTTTACAATACCGCTTACATAAAAAAAGACTCTGCGGCTTACACAGACGACGTTTTATACAGCGGAAACTGGTTTGTGAAAGCAAAATCAGGTGTTAAAAATATTCAATTAAAGCCGGGAACAATAGGACTTCTGGACGGCTGCTTCGAATTAACCGGCTATTCTCTGCAAACACTTTATATTCCCGAAACGGTGCGAACAATTCCCGGCGGAGTGTTTAAAAGATGCAGCTCGCTGAACAGTATAAGCGTAAACGAAAATAACGAATACTATATGTCAAATAACGGAATTTTATATAATAAGAGTATAACAGAGCTTTTAAAAGTTCCGCCGAAATCGGCAGTTGTTGACTTTAACATTCCAAACACCGTTACGGCAATTTCCAAAAGCGCGCTTTCAAGCTGTGCGTCTCTTGAAACGGTTACAATTCCGCCCTCGGTTATCAATATAGAAAAAACCGTGTTTACCGACTGTAACAGTCTTAAAAATATTAACGCAGACGCTGAAAATGAATATTATACGTCGATTGACGGCATTTTATACGACAAAAACAAAACTGTGCTTATGGCTGTTCCGAAAAAGTCGGCAGCTGCAAAATTGGATTTACCGGATACGGTTGAAACAATCGGCGAGGATGCCGCTTCAAAGTGCGAAGCTCTTACCGAGGTAATATTCCCGGAAAATGATTACCTCAATAACCTGTACGGCTGTAAATATTTTACCGCGCTTGCCGGGCTATGATTTTGTTTGGTTTACGGTTGTCGTTGCCGAGGGGATTTGCCTTGCAATAGCTTTAACGCTGAAAAAAATTTCCGAAAGAAACGGTATTATATACAGGTAATTCGGAATGGGACAAAATATAAAAATCATAAATATTATCGAGAGAGGAGGGAGCTTAATGGAGTTGCTTGACGGTTTTACCGAGGTTGAAGCAACGGAAGAAATAAAATCAAAAGTACATGATAAACGCTTGCTTGAGGGTGATAACCTGTTGGTGCAGGAAATGCGTTTCGGTGACAGGGGGCGCATACGTGTGATAGGCAATCGCAATCCCGATCCCCGTGAGCGTCAGAAAATAACGGACGATATTGCGCTTATTTTATATGAGGGATACATAAGAAGCCTGCAAAAATAATTGTTATATATCTTGAACAGTGCAGTTCTCTGCAGCTGTCATATATTTTATCTGTATGTATGCATACAGCTTCGCGGAAATTCGTACCGCAGCCGCAGCCGCGGCTGCGTGCAATTTCATTCGAGTCGCTGTCACAGCATCTGTTTTGTGCGGCATTTCTGCCGTATTGATAATCACTCATTATAAAAACTCCTTTTGGTACAGCTTTATCACAGCCGGCAGCCGGTACCTCGGCATGATTTACAGGCTGAGTTCACCTATGCTGTATAATATGCTTTACGGCTGATATGTGTGAGTAAAAATATGAGTATTAATTTTTATATATAAGTAAATATATCCGTATTCTTGGATTTTACGGTGATAATATTTGTCTGCCGCAATATCTTTTCAAAAATATCCATAACAATGATTTCGGTGGGATAATGCCCTGCATCGATTACGGCTATGCCCGATTCCGCCGCTGCAATCATATTGTGATACTTCATGTCGGCAGTTACAATCACATTACATCCGAGTGCGTGTGCGGCAGGAATAAGCTCTGCACAGCTGCCCGATGCCACGGCGGCAGTAATCACTGTTTTGCCGAGGTCTCCGGCGGTGCGCACGTGCGGAGTGCCGAGCTTCTTCTTTACCAGCTCCGCAAATTCCCTAAGTGTCGCGGCATGTATCAGCTTTCCGTATCTTCCGAGCCCCGTTTTTTCGCCGTTTTTCTCTATAATTTCCGCATCCTTTATACCGAGCAGCAATGCAAGAGCATCATTTATTCCATGCTCTGCCGTATCCATATTTGTATGAGCCGCAAAAACCGTTATATCGTTCTGTATCAGCTTGCGCAGCATTCTGCCGTCTGCCGATGAATAGTCGATGCGTTTAATTCCGCCGAGCAGTATGGGGTGATGTGAAATTATCATATCGCACTTGTTTTGTATAGCTTCGTCAACGGTGTTTTCATTTGTGTCAAGTGTGAGAAGTGCTTTTTTCACCTCTTTTTTGCCGTCACCGCATAAAATACCGACGTTATCCCAGGAATAGGCAAGCTCTTGTGGCGCTTCCTTTTCTATAAGCTGTGCAATTTCATATGCTTTCATTAAATTTCAGTCCTTTCAGGTCTTTAAGCCATTTTCTGTATTCTTCAAGCTTTTGTGTATCAGTCTCCTTGGAATGCTCCAACCCGGACACCACTTTTGTAAATTCACGCATTTTCTTTTCATATAATTCCTTAAAATGTCTGTGTCCGAAAAGACATTCGGGCAAATGATAAAAAATGTCACGGTCAAACGGCTGTTGAAATCCCTTTTTAACAATCATTACATTGTATACCTTAAATCCTTCTGCAGCCAAATCCTCGCAGACAATCTCAAAACCGTTTCCCATAAGGTATTTTCTTAACTCATACTGGTCATTCATGGGCTGGAGTATAAGCCTTGCATTTTCGGCAATGCTTTTATGCTCCTCTATAATAGTCTGTATAAGCTGTCCGCCCATGCCTGCAATTATTATAAGGTCAGCTTCATTTTGCCGTAAAACGGATAGTCCGCTGCCTTGGCGTACCTCGATTTTATCCTGCATGCCGTACTTATTAACCGTATGTACCGCCGCATTAACCGGCCCCGTGCGTATATCCGAGGCTATCACGTGTTCGGCGCGTCCGTCATCAATCAGCCTTACGGGTACATATGCGTGGTCGGTGCCTATGTCTGCCGCGGTTTTGCAGCTGACGTGGTTTATTATGCATTGAAGTCTTGCTGTAATCATATAATCCTCCGCTATTCAATTCCGAGCGCGTCTTTTGCCAGCCTGTCCGCCATGTCGTTGTATTTATCGCCCGAATGTCCTTTGACCTTATGAAAGCTCACATATAATGTTTTTGCCGTTTCGTCATAATATTTCTTGTATGCCGCAGTCCCGGATTTATTGGTTTTCCATGCGCCGGTACACCATTTTTCTATACCCTCGTAGTCGTAGTAAATATCAAGAGCCTTTATTCCGTTTTCGGTGCAAAAGCGCATCGCACGCATTGCTCCGCTGATTTCGCCGGCAACATTTCGCATGGACGCGTTTTCGGGATTGTTAAATTTTTCGCTGTAGGTGTATGTTTCACCGTTAAAGAAAATTACCGCACCGTAGGAGTATTCCTTGGTTTTGACATTAAAGCTGCCGTCTACATATGCGCATGCCTTTTCGCTGTCCGCGCACGGCTCTTCAAATTTACTTTGTCCGCCTATCATATATTCCTCGGCGGCTGTACGGTCGGTAAAGCTTTTGTATTCGGCACCGCTGTAGCCGTGTACCTCCTTGCGGCATTCCTCCCATGTGCTGAAAATCCCTGTATGACGTCCGTTTCTTACGGCATAAAATTTTGACATTGCAAAGTACCTCGCTTTTGTGATAAAGATATAATAACATATTTTGAAAAAAAAGACAAGCAAAAAATCAGTACCTTACCGCATATTCTCGTGATATGCACCGGGAGACAGGCTCATTGTTTTTTTGAATGTGTATGAAAAATATTCAACGGAGCTATATCCCGAGGCGAATGCGATTTCCTTTACTGACAGCTCCGATGTCATGAGCAGATTGCAGGCATATCTTAAACGGATATTATTCAGATATTCGTTAAATGACGTGCCGAGGTGCTTTTTGAAAAGACAACCGAGATAATTCGCCGATACCGACAGCTGCCGTGCCAGTGCTGACAATGATATATGTTCTCTGAAATTTGTATTGATATACACCGCCGCACGCTGAATGATTTGGGGAACAGCAGCAGAAGCATTTTCGGGAGAATTGCGTATAAGATAAACAATCATCTCCGAAAGTATGCCCGATGCGGCTATATCGGAAAATATCCTGCGGTTTAACAGCTCATCCGACAAGGCTTTTGCTTTTGATATTACATCTTGTGCGGCGCGGTCATTCAGACTGCATATGAGCCTGTTGGGTTTAAGATTTATATGCTGTGCCAGACTTTTGTTTAAAATATTTTCCCTGAAACAGATATTTATAAGAGTAACGTCGCTGACAGCAGAAAAGGAGTGATAATCGCAGTATGACAGCAGATACATGCTGCCGCAGCGAAGCATGCATACGTCACCGTTATAAATTTGCTTTGCTTGTCCCGATAAAATGATTTCAAGCTCAATATAGTCATGCCAGTGCGGAGGAAAATTTTCTCCGCGCGGAATAAGACGCTTTGTGACAATTATGCTGCGGTCGTCAAATTGATTGTTTATATTCATAAGCATTTTGTGGCTCATAATAACAGTTTCCTCCGAAATCGTTGATTTTCTTAATTATATCACGGATTATTGCTATTTACAAGTGTTATAAATAAGGATATAATTAAGTTATAATATATAAGGAGAATTAAATTTATGTTTAA
>CAJKHT010000104.1 GCA_905199755.1 uncultured Eubacteriales bacterium
ACACATTGAATATTTTTTTTAATAAAAATGGTCCATATGTTTGACAACTGCAGAAATTTTTTTCTATATTTTTAACAAAATAGTTTGACAATACTAACCATTTGTGTTATCATTATATAAAATGTTATTCTTATACGCGGTATATCGGCGCAGAAACGGAACACTGAAAGGAAATTGAAATGAAAATACATGAATCAGCCGAGAATTATCTCGAAACAATACTTATGCTGCATAAAACTCACGGCTGTGTAAGGAGCATAGATGTGGCAAATCATCTCGGGTTTACAAAACCGAGTGTCTCGGTAGCAATGAAATCTTTTCGAGAGGATAATTATGTTACCGTTGACACGGACGGAAATATCACACTTACGGAAAAAGGGCTTGCCATTGCCGAAAAGATTTATGAGCGGCATCAGATTATTGCAAAGGCGCTTATCGCTTTGGGAGTTAATGAAGAAACGGCATACAGTGACAGCTGTAAAATAGAGCATGATATAAGCAATGAAAGCTTTGAAAAAATTAAGGAGCATTTTCTCAAGCATGAGCATGAGCTTGGATAAATAATGACGGGACTGTACAAATGTGCAGTCCCGTTATTTTTGTCAATCGGCAAAATCCACTTTTTCAATACCGTAGCCTATGGCGGATATAATGCGTCTTAACTCGATTTCGGGCAGACGCTTTTTCATTTTTACATCAGCCGTTCCGCTTTTTAAATCCACCCTTGCCCATACTCCGTCCGTGCGGTTCAATGCATTTTCAACGCGCGTTTTGCAGTTTTCGCAATGCATACCCGTAATTTTTATTTTTGCGCTGTACGGATAATGCGTTTCGTCCGTATCGCTTACTTCTATTTTATTTTCTTTGTCACCGCCCGCACCGCAGCAGCCGGAATTAAGCTTTTTCATGTAGTTTTTGATGCCGAAAACTCCGATTATGACAAGAACGATGATAATAATTGCTGTTCCCATTTTGTATAACCCCTTTCTGTCGGTTAGAATAAACTAACCGCTTTTCTGTATTATAGCACCATATCGGAGATTTGTCAATCAGTTTATCGGAATTATCCAAAATGAGCATAAGCACAAAAAAAGAAGCGGTTACGAAAACCGCTTCTTTTGTTATTTGCATTTAAGCTGTCAGTTAAACTGATTACTTAGATGTTGAAGGATTGATTACGTATACTTCTGTAGCATCTCCGTCAACTAACTTAACGAGAGCAACTGAAGTCTTACCGTATGCAGCACCTTCATCCTTTGTTACAAGGTCACTGTTCCAATCGAACAATGTCTTGTCACTCTGTGTATATGTCTTGCTGTCATAAACACCATCGATGAATGCAGTCTTTGTAGCATTCTGAGTAAGGATTGAAGAAATTACTCCGTCAGTTACTCTGAGCTGCTTACCTGAACGCTGCTTGTAGCTGTATACCAATACCTTAGCGTCAGCTTCGATATCAATATCCTGAATCTTATCTACATTTGAAATGTAATCAACCTTAGCACCGCCTGTTGTTGTAACTGCATCAAACTTTGTAGCAAGTGTAATGCTTGAAGATGTCTTATCGTAAACAAGACCGAATGCCCATTCTGCATCGTGGCTGTCTGTTGATACCTTATCGGCAGCATCATTAGCATCGCCCTTACCTAAGTATGCATTCAAGTTGTTGATGTTAAGAACCTTAGAAAGGTCATCGTTCTTAATACCATCTCTTACAGCTGTAATGAATGAAGCATAGTTTGTAAGGTCAGTTGTGAACAACGGATGTATTTCTGTTACATAACCTGAAGAATTCTTCTTGATCATAACAGGTGAACCCTCAACTAAGCCTGTAGGTAATACACCATCATCGTCAAGGATGAATTCCTTAGCGCCTTCGCCTGCACCGTAAACTGAGATTGCAGTCTTATCTGTATCATCATCAGTTGTTGTGTAGCTCTTTGAGAATACATAGAAGCCTGTCTTGTATGAGATTGTGCTGTTACCTGTAGCAACAATTACCAGCTGGTATGTACCGTCCGGACGCTTGTTGTAACCGTAAACTGTGTACTCACTGTCGTCTTCAAGTGTGCTCTTGTCGAGCTTAGCTACTGTATCATCAGAATATTCTGAGAAGTCGAGCAATGTTGTTACTGAATCGTTCAGTCTGATTGAACCGATCTTGTCTGACTTTTCTTTATATGTGTCAGTTACTGCCTTGCCTTCGTAGTAATCCTTGATTGTCAAAGTATTGCTTGAGCTTGAAATGCTGTAGCTGTATACACGATTCGAATAAGCTTTCTTAGCACCCTTTGATGTTACTGAGCTGCCTGAACCTACAACGCTGTCATAAACGAGTGCTGCATATTTAGCATAGTTTTCATCTTTGATTGTGTATGACTTCTTTTCGCCGTCCATACCAATGATTGTAGCATAGTGCTGATCGCCGTTTGCTTCGTAAACGTTGTCAACAACACCGAGGTTCTTTGAAGCAGCTAACTCTTCAACCTTAGCAATCTTGCCGAAAGCATCGAGATATACTGTGTACTCTGAACCTGTTTCAATCTTGTCAACACCTGTATAAGCAAGCTTATAATCTGTGTTGTTGATTGTGTATTCTGACTTAAGATCGTCGTTTGAGTCTACATTAACTCTTGTAACCTTACCTTCAACAGTATCTCTTGATACGATTGCAGTGTAAGAAGATGAGTCACTGAAGCCTAATTTTACGTCATAAGCGATTGAAAGTACATCGCCTTCCTTAAGTTCGGTAGCCTTAAGAGCTGTACCGTCTTTAAGTGCGAATGAATAGTACTTGTCTTCGTCTGTTGTATCAACATCAAGTGTGCTGTCAACGCCGGTATCGAAGTCTGAGAAAGTAATTGTGCTTTCTTCGTCATCGCCTGTTACAACGTCAACTACTGCAGTCTTGTAGTATGATACCATGATGTAATCATAGTTGCCATCTGCTGAAGATGTACCTGCTGCAGGGCTGTCGATTAATGTAACGGTACCTGTTGCATTTCCCTTAATGTAGTCTTTAACGAGAGTAGCAAGAGTTGTTTTACCTGAAATCGGCTGCTGAACGCCGTTTACATAGAAACCACCGTCAGTACCCTTATTAATCTTATCAACATCAAGCTTGTAAGAGGTTGTCTTTGTATCGCTTCCGCTTACATACGAATAGATGTTACCTCTGCTGCTTGTGAAATCATTGTTCTTATCGTCAGCAAAGTCCTCAGCTGCAAATTCTTCTGTTTTGTTTGAACCTGCGGGAGTAATGCTTAAGATTGTGATTTCATCATCATCGTTTAACTGAAGAAGCATCTCGGCATATGTAAAGAGATACTGGTCAGCGCCCGATTCACCAATCTTAGCAGCTGTGTTCTCTACAAAGTTATAGGAATTAGTTACCTGATAACCATCGTAGTTGTTTGACTTCTCGATTGAAATCTTAACTTCATCTGTCTTAACGCTGTCGCTTGACTGATGTGTTTCCTTTACACGGCCGTTTACAACATATGCATCATGAGCATAGTTCAAGAGACACTGCCATGAATTCTTTGTTGATGTGCTTGTTGTGTTCTTTTCAACGAGCTTCGGTGTCTGTGTACCGTTCCACTGTGTTTCATATCCGTCGATTACGCAGATAGGAGCCTTAACAGCGTTGTCAATCATCTGAGCAACCTGAGCTCTTGTTACCTGAGTATCGTTTGAAACTCCTGTGATACCCTTTGTGATATCAAGGTTGTAGCCGTATGTTAAATAACCGTTCGGCCATCCGCCGTTGTTTTCAGCGTATGTTGTGTAGCCCAATGCAGCTACGAGCATTTTGATTGCCTGTGCGTATGTAACGTTGTCATCGGGACCGAACTCTGTAGCGCTGTATCCGTTGATGAACTGTGTACCTGAAGATGTACCTACTGTTACATAACCTGATGCCCAGTGTGTTCCGGGAACATCGTTGAACTGTGTGTTCTTGCCCTTTGCAGCGTCAGCAGCGTTAAGTGTTGAGCTACCGAGTGCAGTAACAATCATCTTTGTGATTTCTGCTCTTGTAACGTTCTTATCCGGAGCAAAAGTTCCGTCTTCATAACCGTTGATTACGCCCAATGCCGACAGCTCCTGAACAGCCTGTGCATATGTAGCTGTTGAAGCAACATCGGGGTAATTTGCAGCAGAAGCAATAAGTGAACCTGCAGATACAGCAAGAGCAGCAACTGTTGAAATTACTTTTTTGAGATTCTTATTCATACTCTCAAATCCTCCCTTTAATTTTCTTGTGTGAAGGGTACTTCATAAGGTTTAACGGGACACCCTTCCAAAGTCCTGTCAAACTCAAACAATCCGAGACATAATATCTCAGAATACGCATTGATTATAACACGCAGTTTTGTATAAGTCAATGCAGTCTCACAGTTGTAAAGAAACTGTAAGGCGGCTGTCACAGCTTCGGGGAATATTTCCGAATACCTACAGCCCAATATTTCGATAACAGTTTTTCATAACGCTTCTACCCTATTACTCAAACTGCTACTCAATATTCTACTATCCCGTGCTCCATATGTCAACACCTTTTTTCTTCCAATTTCGCATTTTTATAAATATTATACAAAAACGGAATTTCAAAAGAAACAATTTTATGGTTTTTTCATATGTAAAGCCCGGTTTAGTCGTTCTACACTTCTTTAGACGGCGTTCATACAAAAAAGTTCCCGTTTTTTTTAAATTTTTTTCACATGTGTGTTAAAATCATTCTTTTTTCCACACAAGCGTATATTTCACCTGACCGCTTTCCTCCTGATACAGCGCGCCGTTTATGAGAAATCCCTCGCTCGATGCGAATTTGAGCATTTTTCTGCTCTTTGCGTAAATATTTAGGTGCAGCTCCCCGTAACACGTTTTGACATAGCGCAGAAGCTTTCTGCCTATCCCCTGCCCCCGGCTGTCGGGATCCACAAACAGACCGTTTATATAGTTATTGTCCGTAACGCATACAAATGCCGTGACAGCCTCGTCTTTTACATAAATATAGTTTGAGCAGTCCGTAAGATATTTTGCTTTTACGTCATCATAATTTTTCTGCCAGAAATCAGATTCCAGAAACGGGTTTGACGCAGCTGTGCAGCGAAGCCACAAATCAAGTATTTCATAGCCCCTGCTCTCGTCCGCTTTTTCGATTTTTTCCATATCAATCAATCCTTAATGCAATTTGTAATAAGTATAACATATCGCGGCGCTTAAAGCAATATTTTGAGAAAAAAATTAATAATCTATTGTTTATCGGATAAAAATGGTATATAATATAAGGTAATTACCAAAATTATGCCGCATCGGCGGCGGAACGGAGACTTTTATGGAAGCTGTAAATTTATATATAGTAATACCCTGCTACAACGAGGAGGAGGTTCTGCCCGAGACAGCGCGGCGCATGCTTGACCTCATGAACCGAATGAAGCAGTACGGGCTTATAAACGGCAAAAGCCGCATATGCTTTGTTGACGACGGCTCAAAGGACAGGACATGGGAAATAATAAGCGGACTTTCCCGTGAGCACGAAGAAATCGCCGGGATAAAGCTTGCGCACAACGCAGGTCATCAGAACGCACTACTCGGCGGACTGATGACGGTAAGAAACGAATGTGACTGCGCCGTATCAATAGATGCGGATTTGCAGGACGATATAGAGGTAATTCCGCAGATGGTCGAGGATTTTATTTCCAAGGGCTGCGATGTTGTTTACGGTGTCCGCGGCAAGCGCGACACGGACACGGCATTCAAGCGTTCGACGGCGCTTGCGTTTTACAAATTCATGAAATTTCTCGGGGTTGATCTGGTGTTCAATCATGCCGACTTCCGCCTAATGAGCAGACGCGCTCTAAACGCTCTTGCGGATTTCCCCGAAAGGAACCTGTTTCTGCGCGGTGTTGTGCCGCTCGTAGGGTTCAAGTCGTCATGCAGATATTACGACAGAGCAGAACGCTTTGCCGGCGA
This sequence comes from uncultured Eubacteriales bacterium, assembly GCA_905199755.1. GTDB lineage: Bacteria > Bacillota > Clostridia > UBA1381 > UBA1381 > UBA4716. Next base: position 5,974 of record CAJKHT010000104.1, read on the forward strand.
ATCGAAATATCCGCTCAAAAAAATGCTCTCGTTTGCATTTGACGGCATTACCTCGTTCAGCGTAAAGCCGATACGCATGATTTCCCTGCTCGGAGGTCTGGTATGCGTAATATCCGTTATAATGGCGGCATATACTTTATTTGAAAAGTTTTTCCGCAGCACGGATTCCGGCTGGGCATCGCTTATGATTTCAATTTGGTTTATAGGCGGCGTGAATTTGCTGTCGGTCGGTTTAATCGGCGAATATATAGGCAAAATATATCAGGAGGTCAAACAAAGACCGCGATATATAATAGAAGAATATACCGAAGCTGCGAAAGGAACACAGAATGAACTATGATATAATAATAGCCGGCTCAGGTGCGGCGGGAATGAGCGCCGCAATATACTCAGGACGCAGCGGAATGAAAACGCTCGTTCTGGAAAAGCTGTCGCCCGGCGGTCAGATAATGAACACCTACGAAATAGACAACTATCCCGGATTTCCCGACAATCCGTCGGGTGCAGAGATAGCCGCACTTATGGAACGGCACGCAAAAAAATATCCGAATGTTGAATTTTCGTCCGAGAACGTAAAGGAAATAACGGACGGGGGCGGATTTAAAACCGTAAAAACACGCAGAAACGTATACACCGCAAAAGCGGTGATTTATGCGGAGGGGGCAGCGCCGAAAAAGCTCGGTGTAAGCGGCGAAGCGGAGCTGACGGGCGCCGGAGTGTCCTACTGTGCCGTATGCGACGGCGCATTTTTCAAGGGGCTCGATGCCGCCGTTATAGGCGGAGGGAACACTGCCTTTGAGGACGCACTGTATCTCTCGCGGTTATGCCGCAGAGTTTACATTATAAACCGCTCACAGCGCTACCGCGCCGCCGGTATTCTGATTGAACAGGCAAAAAACACTCCAAGCATAGAATTTATCCCCGATACGACCGCCGAAGAATTCTGCGGCAGCGGCAGACTCGAAAGCATACGCATAAAAAATGCCGTCACGGGTGAGATGAGCGTTCTTAACGTGAGCGGTGCGGTCATTGCCGCAGGTGTTGTTCCGAATTCCGATGCGGCGGTAAAATGCGGTGTTGCCGCCGATGAAAACGGCTTTATCGAAACCGATAAAAATTTATCTACTAATATAAAGGGCATTTTTGCCGCCGGAGATGTGCGCACCACTCCGCTGCGCCAGGTTATAACAGCCGCCGCAGACGGCGCGGTTGCGGCATCTGCCGCAATAAACTATATCCGACAGGGAGGAAATATATGAAAATAATCAGAAACGGACGAATAATAACCATGGACGGCACCGAATACGAAAACGGCATGCTTGTGTTTGACGATAAAATAATCTATGCCGGTGCGCCCACAGATGAATACACGGCAGATGAAGTAATTGACGCAAACGGCATGATTGTCCTGCCCGGGCTGGTAGATGCGCACAGTCACCTTGGAATGTTTGAGGATTCCATAGGCTTTGAGGGTGACGACGGAAACGAGGACAGCGACCCCGTGACACCGCATCTGCGCGCTGTGGACGGAATAAATCCGTTCGACCGCGGCTTTAAGGAAGCCGTAAATGCCGGTGTGACTGCGGTTGTGACGGGGCCGGGCAGCGCAAACCCCGTGGGCGGACAGTTTGCGGCAATAAAAACGCACGGAATATGCGTGGACGATATGATTATAAAAGCCCCGGCGGCAATGAAAATGGCGCTCGGCGAAAATCCGAAAATGGTATACAACGAGAAAAACCAGGCGCCCGTGACACGCATGGGTACGGCGGCGCTTATCCGAGAGCTTTTATTCAAGGCGAAAAATTACATGGAACAGCTTGACGAATATTATGAGGACGAGGAAAACTGCGACAAGCCCGAGTTTGACATAAAGCTTCATGCAATGCTCCCGGTGCTGAAAAAGGAAATCCCCGTAAAAATACACGCTCACCGCGCGGACGACATCTGCACGGCAATCCGCCTCGGCAGGGAATTTGACCTCGATGTCACAATAGAGCATTGCTCCGACGGCGACCGCATTGCGGAAATACTGGAGCGCGAAAAAGTCCCCGTAAACCTCGGTCCGACTCTCGGCGACAGGAGCAAGGTGGAGCTTAAAAATCTGACGTTTGAAACATACCGCAATCTTTCCGACAGAGGAATTGACACGGCAATCATTACCGACCACCCCGAAATCACCGAAGAAAATCTTCCTTTATGCGCGGTGATGGCTGTAAAAAACGGCATGGACGAATACAAGGCACTTTGCGGCATCACCTCGGCGGCAGCGAAAAACTGCCGCATA
>CAJKHT010000105.1 GCA_905199755.1 uncultured Eubacteriales bacterium
TCCGGAGTTTTTTAACATCCCCTCTTTAGTTGAGAATAAAAATCATCAAAGTAAGATACCCCGCAAAGGTTACCCATATAAGATACGGCAGCTGCAAATATGCTGCAATATCGCTGATTTGATGAAATTTTACTATCATATATATAATAAGCAGCCACAACACTATAAGCCATATAAACGCAAACAGGTATGCGCGCATATTAAAAAATATTATACTCCATAAAAAATTCACAACAAGCTGAAGCCCGTACACTCTGAGCGCCTCATTGCGTTTTTGCTTGTCGTCCTTTCCCTTTACATATACCAATGCACTGCTTATACCCATCAGTATAAAAAGAATATTCCATACTATCGGAAAAACAATCATCGGAGGAGCAAGCAAAGGCTTGTTCAAATCGGTATATACGGACATGTTATTTTTTGTTACGAGTGCCGAAAGTCCGCTGACTCCCAGCGCAATCAATATTGAAATTACATACGGCTTGATTTTATTCCACATTATCTGTCACCTCATTATAAGCATATGCAGATATTTAAAAAAAAATCCGTAAAAACGGATTTTTTTATAACATTTCAAGCACTTTGCATAATGCGGTTTCACAGGTCTTTTCGCGGACATCATCACGGCTGCCGCCGTAATGCATTTCAAGCACATCGGCATTACCCCTAACACATATACCGATAAACACCGTTCCGACCGGTTTTTCGTCCGTACCGCCGCCTGGGCCCGCAATCCCGGTTATGCCGATTCCTATATCGGCACCGGTATGCGCACATATTCCCGTACACATCTGATAAGCGGTATCACGGCTCACCGCACCGACGCTGTCAAGCGTTTCTTTTTTCACTCCGAGTTCACGCATTTTCGCATCGTTTGAATAGGTAACAATTGATTCCTCAAATATTTCCGATGAACCCGGCACCGCCGTGATAAGCGCCGCAAGCAATCCTCCCGTACAGCTTTCGGCGGTGGAGATTTTGAGTTTTCTTTTTATAAGCTCATTTACAAGCTTTTCATTTATTCCTTTAACATCAGCAGTCATAATTTATTTGGGCAGAACCTCAATCAGCTCCACGCCCTCCAATGCCTCCTCTATAAGCTTTTCCACATCAAGCACCGATTCGCTTTTTTCGATATTCTCTCTCTTCGGATTTACCGTCGGATGCTTCGGTGTGAACACCGTACAGCAATCCTCATAAGGCAGTATGGATGTCTCAAACGTTCCGATTTCATGCGCACGATCCATAATTTCTATCTTATCCATTCCGATAAGAGGCTGCAAAACAGGCATATCCACAACGGCATTTGTAACGTCAAGCGCGGCAAGAGTCTGACTCGCAACCTGTCCCACACTCTCACCCGTTATAAGCGCCTTTGATTTGTTTTTCCTTGCAATTCTTTCGGCAATGCGCATCATAAATCTGCGCATCACAAGTGTCATATGTTCCTCGGGACAGTTATCGCGGATTTGCAGCTGGATTTCCGTGAACGGAACAATATACAAATTTATTTTTGATGTGTATCTCGCTATAATTTCCGCAAGCTCGATAACCTTTTCCTTTGCACGCTCGCTTGTGTACGGGAATGAGAAAAAGTTTACCGCATCTATTTCAACGCCGCGCTTTGAAATCATATGTCCGGCAACGGGACTGTCTATACCGCCCGACAAAAGCAGCGTTGCTTTTGAGCCGGTACCTATCGGCATTCCGCCCTGTCCCTTGATTTTTGATTCGTTGCAGTAAACATATGCGGCATTTTCTCTTATTTCCACGCGCACCGTTGCATCGGGATTGTGTACGTCAACAATAATTTCGGGGTATTCGTCGTCAAGATAGCCGCCCACCTCCATGCAAATCTGCGGTGAGGTATAGGGAAAGCTCTTATCGGAGCGCTTTGCCTCAACCTTGAATTTTGTACCCGGAGTAAGCACGGGACGCAGATACTCGCGCGCCGTATTTCTTATCACTTCAATATCCTTTTCGCACACCGCCGCGCGCGTTATTGACACAAGCCCGAAAATCTTCGACATTCGCTCAATCATAATATCGAGCTTTGTCTGATCCTCCACCTCAACATACACTGTTGCCTGAGAAATGCGTACATGCGCTCTCGCTATGTTTTTTGTCGCATTGTTTATATTATTTATGAGTATGCTTTCAAACCTCGGACGGTTTCCGCCTTTCAGTATTATTTCTCCGTATTTTGCAAGAATTATCTCTTTCATCTGTATCTCCTTAGTTTTGCTGTTTCTTCCGCGGCGGCATTCGCCGTAAATTCTATATCTTCCTCCGTAATGCCGTTATCAAAGCTGAACCGCACCGCACCGCCTACTTCACGGTTATCGAGTCCCATCGCGGTAAGCACATGACTCGGCTGCGGCTTATGGCTGGAACATGCCGAGCCTGTTGAAACGTAAATCCCTCTTGCCTCCAGTGCATGGAGAAGAATTTCCGCCTTTATGCCTATGAATGAAACATTAAGCACGCTTCCCGAGTTATACTCGTCGCTTCCGTTTATTTTTATGTTTTCCATTTTTTCCGCAAGCTTGTTTTTAAGCAGGGTGCGCAGCTTTAAAAGCTTTGTATTGTCACAGTCACACTCCGCTGCCGCCGCGCCGAATGATGCAATTCCTCCGACATTTTCCGTGCCGGGGCGCACACCGTTTTGCTGCTCACCGCCGTAAATAAGCGGACGGAATTTGGTATCGTTTACATACAATGCACCGCTGCCCTTAAAGCCGTGAATTTTATGTGCACTTATACTTATCAAATCCGCACCCCAAAGCTTCGGCTTTACGTCCAGCTTTCCGAATGACTGTACACAGTCGCAGTGCAGCACGGCATTCGGTGATTTTTGACGCATGATGCTTTTTAGCCTGTCCACAGGCTGAATTACACCTGTTTCGTTGTTTACATGCATAACGCTTACAAGAATCGTATCGGGACGAAGTGATTTTTCAAACTCGTTTATATCTATTCTTCCGTCGGCACCGACACCCAGATATGTCACTTCAAAGCCTTCCTTTTCAAGCTGATGCGCCGTTTCAAGCACAGACGGGTGTTCGATACTCGTTGTGATTATATGCTTTCCGAGCTTCCCTCTGCCGCGTGCCTCGCCGAAAAGTGCGGTATTGTTTGCCTCCGTACCGCCGGAGGTGAAATATATGTGTTTACTCTCCGCACCGAGCATTTTTGCTATTGTTTCTCTACTGTTTTTTATAAGCTTTTCGCTGTCCAGACCGAGCCTGTAAAGCGAAGATGGATTTCCGAAAAGTTCTGCTGCCGAAAGCATTGCTTTTACGGCATTTTCGGACGGCTTTGTTGTTGCCGCATTATCAAGATATATCAAAATCAAACGTTCCTTTCAGCTATTCTCCGTCATTTATTATCACAAAGCCGATACCGTCACGGGTTGTTATTTCACAGTAATCATCACATATAACATTGCTGTTTCCGCGGCTTTCGCCCATATAAAGCGTTTCGTTTCTTAACGGATAGTCGAGTCCCTTTGTGGTAATTCCGTTTATATCGCCGCCTATCGGTATGATTGACAGAGTCTTGCCCTTTTTATTCTTTGCGCAAAAGCTTCCGCGCAAAAGATATATTTCATTATTGTCATCTACTATGCACGCATTTTCACACTGCATCAAAAGCAGCATATTCGTAAGTGTATGATCCATGCGGCTGCCGGTCATGCCGAACATAAGAATTTCGTCATAACCGTGTTCAAGCGCATATTTTACACAGATTTCGCTGTCGGTATAATCCTTTCTGACGGGATATACAAGCTTTGCGGTATCTGTATCCGGCTCGGGCGCGGAATCGAAATCTCCCATTATAAGATTGATTTTTATTCCCGCATTATCAGCATAAATATATCCGCCGTCGGCGCATATCACAAAATCGTCATGTCTTATACGCTCAGTCAGCCATGCATAGCTGCTTATTTTTCCGTTTCCTATAATAACCGCTCTCATCTTAAAATTCTCTTAACCGAACCTGTTATATCATCGTTAAATACAGCCGTACCGGCAACAATCACGTTTGCTCCCGTGCTTAACACCTCATCAATATTTGATGCATTCACACCGCCGTCCACCTGTATATTGAAATCATCACCCATTTTTGCTCTTATTTCACGGATTTTATCGTTTACCGCCGTTATATACTTCTGTCCGCCGTACCCCGGATGCACGCTCATAACCAGCGCCATTTCAACATTACCGAGATATTCTTCTATTGCCGAAACGGGAGTGTCGGGAGAGATTGCGATGCCGGCTTTTTTGCCGCGCGCATGTATCATATCTATGCATTTCCTAGGATTTTCCGTTGCTTCGACATGAAAGCACACACTGTCTGAGCCTGCATCTATAAACTTATCAATGTATTTTTCGGGTTCGGTAATCATAAGGTGAGTATCGAAAAATATATCCGTATGCTTTCTGAGTGAAGCTATGACAGGTATTCCGAAGCTTATGTTCGGAACAAAATGTCCGTCCATAACATCAAGATGCATCCACTGCGCACCTGCCCTCTGTGCCTCGGTTACCTGCTCGGCAAGTCTGCCGAAATCAGCCGCCAGTATTGACGGCGACAATATCATTTGTGCCATTTTTGTTTTTTCCTTTCCGTTTCCGACAAATATTATTTCGTCTTTCTTTCCCATTCCTTTACGGAATTTAATTGATTATACAGTGTTTTGTAGCTTTCATAGCGCGACTGCGGCACTCTGCCGTCAATAAGCATCGCTTTTACGGCGCAGTCGGGCTCATTTATATGACTGCACCCTCTGAAACGGCACACATCCTTTGTTTGTGCCATTTCGGGGAAATAGTTCTGAAGCTCATCTGCTTTTATTGTGTGTATTTCAAGCGACGAAAAGCCGGGAGTGTCGAGAACGAAGCCGCCCTGCGGCAGTTCAAACAATTCCACGTGACGGGTTGTATGCTTTCCGCGCTGTATTTTTTCGGAAACGGCGCCCGTTTCAAGTGCATTGCCCGTCAGAATGTTCAGAATACTTGATTTTCCCACGCCGGACAATCCCGCAAACGCCGATATTTTACCTTTTACCGCATCGAAAAGCGCATCTATTCCGATATTTTCCTTGGCGCACACGCTTATTACCTTATAGCCGGCATTTGTATAAATATCCGCAAGTTCTTTACCCTCCGTCAAATCGGTTTTATTTATACAGATAATCGGCTGTATGCCGTTTATCTGCGCATTTATAAGCATTTTATCTATAAGAAACAGATTCGGGTCGGGCGATGCCGCTGCCGCAACAAGCACCAGCATATCAATATTCGCCACACTCGGCCGCACAAGCTGAGTCCGCCGTGGAAAAATGTCAGTAACGGCACCCTTTGCACCGTCAGTTTCAATTCTTACATTATCGCCTATAACGGGTATAATCTTCTCATTTCTGAAAATGCCGCGCGCCTTACATTCGTATACATTGCCGTCGGCGGCCTTTACATAGTAAAAGCCGCCGATTCCTTTAATAATTATTCCTTCCATACAGTCCCTTAATCAAAGCTTATTGTTTTTTCCATTGCCTTTTCGCCGTCAATATATGCCTGCACCGATATGGTGCCCGTACCTGGGATTTCCACCGTTACGGAGCCTTCGCTCTTATTATGCATCGCATTATGGATTGTTCTGCCGTTGGCTACTATTTCAACGTTTACCTTATCATTTACCGAATCGGGAATTTTAACCGTAAAGGTTTTTACCGATGCGCCATTTGTGCCTGTTTCCGTTTTGTCGCTTTCAACGTCCTTTGACGGAGCTGCCGTAGCCTCGGGAGCGGGAGTCAGCACACCGTTGTCACTGCCGTTTTGTGCATCATTCTTGTTTTCAGCCTCGATTTTATCGGTAACGGTTTCCGTGCTTTCCTTGTTACCGCTTGATATGACAATCGTTACAAGCGAATTTTTTGCCGCCGATTTTCCTGCCTCGGGGCTTTGAGATATTATAATTCCCTCCGGCGATGATGACGCTTTCCTTGTTGCAACGCCTAAGAGCAGTCCGCTTTGTTCAAGCTTTGCCGCGGCGATTTCGCGGCTGTCACCCGTTACGGACGGAACTATTACCTTTGAATTTTCAGGCACTGCGGTGCTGCTCTGCGATGCTCTGCCTTTGCTTACAAACAGAGTTACAAAGTCGGACTTGTTTACCTTTGTACCTGCCTCCGGCAGCTGACGTATAATTGTATTTACGCTAACCTTATCGGAATTTTCCTCAACAACCACATACATCAGATTTGCTTCCATTATCTTCGTGATTGCATCGTCAAAGCTGTCATTTACAACATCTGGAACCTCAATATCACCGCCCGAAGAACCGATTGACACAACAACCTTAACCTCGGAATTTACCTTTGCCAGAGTTTTCGCCTCGGGGTTCTGCGATATGATTTTACCCTCCTCAACCTTATCGGACAACGAATATTCTATTTCATCGGACAATGTAAAGCCGGGTTTCTGAAGTGCCTGCGTTGCCTCCTCGATTGTCATGTTTACCAGATTGGGAACGGCTTTTTCGTTCTTCATGTTCATGAAGGAATATACCCCCGCCGCAATCAGCGCAATTACCAGAACAGTCACAACGGCAAGTACCGATGCTATCCGATCAGCCTTTTTTTCCGCTTTTGTTTTCTGTTTCTTTTTTTTGCCCTTTTTCTTTTCTTCTTTTCTGCCATGACGGCTCAATGCCTCCGCTTCTTCTGCGGTATCCTCTGTATCCGAAACCTCATTTTCAGGATCTGTATCAATTTCCGATTCCTGCTGTTCCGTTTCGTTTTCACGGCTCGGCAGTGTCTCATCTGCCAGAACGGCATGCAAATCGTCAAGCATTTCAGCCACATTCTGGTATCTTGCCGCCTGTTCCTTTGCAATTGCTTTCATTGTTATATATGCAAGGTCTGCCGGTATTTCCATGTTTACGCACTTAACATTTACAGGCTCCTTTTCCAAGTGCATCAGCGCCACCGATACGGCGCTCTCACCGTCAAACGGAACCTTTCCCGTAAGCATTTCATAAAGCACTATACCCAGCGAATATATATCGGAGCGTGCGTCGGTAAATCCTCCGCGCGCCTGCTCAGGCGAAATATAATGCACCGAGCCGAGCGCCGCTGAACCGACAACCGTTGTTTCCGATGCAACCGCCCGTGCTATACCGAAATCCGTAACCTTGAGGGTTTTATCTTTTGTCATTATTATATTCTGCGGCTTTATATCGCGGTGTATTATATTTTTGCTGTGCGCCTCGCTGAGTCCCTGACCTATCTGTATAGCATAATCGCACGCCTCCTGCCATGGAAGCATACCCTTTTCCTTTATGTATTGCTTAAGGGTTATGCCGTCCACCAGTTCCATGACCATATAGTTTACTCCGTCGTCCTCGCCGACATCGTAAACAGACACAATATTATTGTGAATGAGATTTGCCGACGACTGCGCCTCCTTGATGAAGTTTGTTACAACAGCCTGCTCACCCTCAAGAGAATCTCTTAAAACCTTTACTGCAACAAAACGGTTAAGCAATGTATCCTTTGCCTTATAAACCGTAGCCATGCCGCCCGTACCGATTTTTTCTATAATATCGTATCTTCCGTTCAGTATATTGCCGATCAAGTTATCACTGTTCATTCCGATTCTCCTTTTCCAGTACTATAATAGTTATGTTATCCTTGCCGCCTCTCGAATTTGCAGTCTGTACAAGCTGTTCCGATTTTTCCTGTAAGCTGCCGTCACCGTTTACCATAATATCCTTTATTTCCTCGTCCTCGACAAAATTTATCAGTCCGTCCGAGCATAAAAGTATTTTTTCACCGTTGTACGGTTTTATGCCGATATCCACCTTAACCGTTTCCTCTGCGCCGATTGCGCGTGTTATAAAATTCTTTTTGGGGTGATGCTTGGCTTCTTCCTTTGTTATTTTCCCCATGGAGACAAGCTCCTGAACATATGAATGGTCTTTTGTAAGCTGTTTTATTTCCTTATCGTTTATCATATACGCACGGGAATCCCCGACATGCGCCGTTATGATTTTATCCTCATAAATCATGGCAAGAGTTGCGGTTGTTCCCATACCCATTATTTTGTAATGGTTTTCCGAGTATTTGTATATTATGCTGTTTGCCG
>CAJKHT010000106.1 GCA_905199755.1 uncultured Eubacteriales bacterium
TTCTATCATTCGCCCGAATATTACGACGGTAATGCAGACGGATAGAATTTTCATAGTCCGAAACAAATTCATCGCCGCAGTTTACGCAAGTATTTGTTGTGTAGCCGTGTTCGGTACAAGTGGGAGCAGTAATATTTTTCGCATATTCGTGTTCTGCTTTATCCGTATAATCTCCAACATAACTGTCATCGCAGTTATCGCATTTGTATTCTGTATAGCCCATAGCTGTGCAAGTCGGAGCAACTATCTTTTCTGAATAGCTGTGTCCTTTTGGTAATTCTAAAACCGTACCGCACTTTTCGCAGGTCCGGGGAGCTGTGCAGGTCGCCGCCTCGCCCGGTGTATGTCCTGTTGCAGATTCGGCTTTAATCATCTTTTCCGAACAGTTATCGTTTTTACAACGGTATTCAATCACGCCGTCCGCGGTGCAAGTAGATGAAGTTACAGAATGTCCCTCGTCCCAATCGTTTCCTGTCGGCTCGGTGTAGTCCGAAACATAATTCAGTCCGCACATAATACAGGTTGAGGTCGTATAACCTTTATCCGTACAGGTTGGCTCTTTGGTGATACGCTCATAAGCATATGAGATAATCGGCGTCATATCGGTAATGTATGAGTTACCGCAAATTTTGCAGATGTGATTTGTATAACCTACATTTCTGCAAGTAGGCTGTACTTTTGCAGTCTTGGTGTTCGCCTGTCGGTGTGCTTTCCTCAAAAAAGCTGCCGCATTTGTCGCAAAGATTTAATTTCAAACCGCCTTGCTTGCAAGTAGCTTCACGAATTGTAATTGCCTTGTAATTATGCCCGGTTGCCTTTGTGTAATTGCGCTTGTCAAGGTTTCCGCAGCCGTCGCACTGCCAGCGTTCATAACCTAAGTTATCGCAAGAGGGAGCAACGGTTTCGAGATAACGATAATCGTGTTCGTGTTTTTCGGGAAGTACAATAACCGTTCCACCGCTGTTATCGTCCTTTTTATCCTCCAGCAGCCACACATACGATACACCGTTTTCCGTCATTGTTTCGCCCTGATACTTATATGAGATTTCATAGTAAACGGGATAATATCCGGCGTCGGTATAGTTTGGCGCAGAGGTGAGATTGCATTTTCCGGCAGATGTGCCGTAGCGAATACTTGTATGTACGCCGCTGTCCGACAGGTCGCTCACGGTTACGGTACAGCTCCAAAATTTATCCTTGTCATATAACTTATCATATAACTTATCATATATGTAAATGCAAAAAGAGCCGACATATTTCTTACGATTTTTTTGTGTTCCATAATTTTAACCTCAATCTGTAATAATATTCAATCCGTTTTCAGCATAGAGCTCTCTTATACCTGATGGCAATTCATTGTCTGTTATAAAACACCGGCAAATCTTCGCATCATCAATTTTCATAAGTGCCTTTGTTTCAAACTTACTGCTGTCGGCTATAACATAAATACTGTCAGATCGTTCTTTCATTTTCTTTTGAATCGCAAACATCTCATTATGCCAATCACAAATACCAAATTTAAGTGATATTGCTGACGGGCACAAGAACATTTTGTTTATCGAAATATTGTCAAGTATACCTTCTGTGAGAGGTCCGAAAAATGCTCTTTCATCCGTCAAATACTCTCCGCCGCACAAAATAAGCCTTATATTAGTATCACTCTGCAATTCCGAAAATACATCAAGTGAATGTGTTATTACGGTAAGAGACGAAAATTTCCCTCTTATTTCTCTTGCAAGACAAACCGCAGTGCTTCCCGAGTCAATGCCTATGACATCATTTTCATTTATACATTTTAAGACTGTCTGCGCAAGTTGTTTTTTTTCGTTATTGTTCTCCTCAAGGCGTTTGGGCAGCTCGTGAAAGCTTCGCATTTGTTCACAACGCACCGCACCACCATGAACTTTTTTCAAAAAACCATCCCGTTCGAGACTGATTAAATCACGGCGAACCGTTTCAACGGACACTCCGAAATGTTCCATAAGCGCCGAAGTTGTTACGGCTCCGTATTTTTCTATTTCTTCTTTAATATACAGCTGTCTTTCCTGTGAAAACATTATTATCATCTCCATGCACATATTATATCATATATATCCACTCAAACCAACATATTTTCACATATTTTCACATTTGAAATAAAAAAAATCATTTTTACAAAACCAACAATATCGTTTTGAGGGTTGTGAGAATGTTAGGAATGAATAGGAACCAGAACACAAGGATAAATACTCTTGGAACATTTGCTTACAAAAACAGATATAACAACAGATTTTAATAGAATATATAGATGATATTTCAGAAAATATATTGCAAAATACAGCAAAAGATTGTATACTGTATAATGCGTATGTTTTTGTGGAGTGATGATACTTGGATATACAGGCGATAATTTTTGATAAAGACGGAACATTAATGAAATTCGACAGCTTTTGGGTTGATGTTTCCCGCTGTGCCATAAGGGATATTTTACGGCAGCTTAACAGAGACGACATTCCCATGAGCAGACTGCTTGAAGCTCTGGGTATCTCAGGTGATACCGCAGACATTGACGGTCTGTTGTGCAAGGGTATGCGTGAAAAAAGCATAAAAAGCAGCGACGCATTGCAGCTGCGTCAGCTTATTTCGGCATTAATTTACGGACTGATTATTATTCCGTGTCTTAGGGGAGTGCATTTCACCGCAGAATTGTTTTCTGCTGCAAATATACCTGTAACAGCGACGATTGCCATAGCTGCCTTTTTTGCAACTGTATCATATTTACTCTATTACAAGGCAATAGCACGCGTCGGAACGGCGAAAGCAATGGGACTGAACATTACCTATACTGCATGGGCGATATTCTTTTCCGTAGTGTTGCTGCACGACTACGGCATTTTGGCTTTTAAAACAATAAGCTGTGCGGTTTTGGTTGTTGTGTGCGGTATTCTGGCAGCGGTGGATTTTAAAGAAATTTTAAAAAGATAATATAAATTAGTAATTCTTAAATTTATACTGCATTCCCTGTTCATGCTGTATTTCCTCGTGATTATCCATATAATCTTCTGCAAAAGCAAGCAAATACGAAATATTATCTGCACTGTATTCAAAATTGGCGGACTGAAAGCCAATACTCAGCTTTCAGTCCGCCAATTCTTTCAATTATACTATTTTAAATCGTATGCTTTCAGTCTTTAAAATATGCATTTTTTATACATTCCGCAATAAAGCTCTGTCCAAATTCATTGGGATGTATATTATCACTGAAATACATTGCATCGTAGTTACTGTTATTTTTGAGCTCCGTGTGTAAATCCAGCGGAATAATTCCGTTCTTCTCCGCAACAGCCTTAACACGGGGTATTACTTCATTCACAATAACACTGTCACTTATGCCGTAATTTTCACCATGTGCCGGAATCGGCAGATTTATATATATTTTGCAATTCGGATTTGCAGCTTTCAAACCGTCGATTATTGTCTGATAGTCTGTCGCAATTGCATTATAGTAAGTACTGCTCTTTGAATCGTTTGTTCCGAGCATTATAATATAAACATCACACTTTGCTTCCTTTGCACGTTCAAACCACGGGTTATCCTTATATGATGATGCGGTGGAGGTGCCGCGTCCAAAATTCATAACCTCATACTTATCTGTTCCTATCATGCTTTGCAGATATTTCGGATAGCAATAATCCTGATAACCAAGCTCGTCGCTGTTCCAGTTATTGGTTATACTGTCACCTACACAGCCTATTTTTATCTTATCCGGATTTTGCATATTCGGATTTTGCAGCAGCGGCTTAAGAGTACTTATGCTGTCCAAAGCGATTGACTTAATTGTATATGATGAATTGAATTCCTGCGGCAGAGTCAGTTCCGCACTGTATACACCGTTGTTTTTATCCGCTGCCGCAAGCTGCTTTAACATTCCGTTTTCATCATGCACCGCTATAATCAAATCACCGTTCGTTCCTGACGTTGTTGTTTTCCATGTATATGTATGTCCCGCTTTATAGCCGTCAAACTTCTCTGTGGTGTCAAAGCTGCTGTTTACCATGGGCATTGTGTCCTGCAGAACTCCGTCCTCAAATACCGCAATATTCTTCGCCGAACCGTATTCAAATCCTATACCGTAAATGCCGTCAATCGTCCGCACCGTATTGTTTATATCTTTGCCTCTGTTAAGTACAAAGAACAGATTATGTGCCTTACCGTCACATACGGGGACAATTGCATTCTTGTACGGGCTGAATGCATACTTTGAATCCTTTGCATTCTTTGTAATTATCGTGCTGCCTATTATTTCGCCGCCGACAGAATCAAGATGACATTCTACCTTAAGCGGCAAAACGGAAGTATCATACATACTGCTTGCACGAACGGTAAATGCCGAGACATCATCAAGCATTACATCTTTAAGCATTATAACCGTACCGTCCGCATATCCCGAAACAAACGGTTTACGGAATGTTTTTAATGCTCTTAAGGAATAGCTCTTTGAATTTATAAGATCGGCATCCTCCGAAATGACATATTCAAACCTGTTTTCCATCTGCACCGATTCTTTTACCGATGTATTGGATTTTAAAATCGCTGTTATTTTATACACACCGGGCTTTACAGCCGTTACGATACCGTCCTTGGTAACCTCCGCCTTATCGGTCGGGGTTCCGTCAAGGCTCTCGGCTCTCCAGTAAACATTTTTGTCTGCCGATACTTTTGCGGTTTCCCCTTTTTCGGTCATGACATTTTTATCAGATACTACGGTAATTGCCGACGCATCACCGTCTGCCGGCGTTATTTTTTCCGATGTGATTGCCGATTTTGTAAGCTTTGCCATGATTGTACCGCCCGCTTCATTAACATGAAGCCCGTCATTATATAACAGCTCACGGTCATAGCCGTAATTCAGCACTCCGTGATAAATATCTATTATCTCCGCATCTTCCTTTTCCGCAACAGCTTTTATTGCCGGAATGATTTTATTTACAAGCTTATCATTGCTGTAGCTTGAATAATCATCGGGAGCATCACTGCTGAAAGGCAGCGGATACTGCAAATATACTTTCACATTCGGATTTACATTTTTAAGTCCCTCGATAAGCTCGGCATAATCGTTTTCAAACGCTGCCATATACGCATCATCGCATGACTGTGCAGAGTCATTTGTTCCGAGTGTAAACACCGCAATGTCGGGAGCATATGCAAGTGCTTCCGCATATTGCGTCTGCTGCTTGTAATTGCGCACAGTTTTACCCGAATTTCCCAGACTCTTTACATCATATTCGTTAACGTCAAGCATTTCCCTCAGAGGCACGGTATATTTTCCGTATTCAACATTGCTGTCACCGAGAAGTGATACCTTTGTTCTGCTTGTAAATGCGCTGTATTCTTCCTCCGTCATGAAGCGAATCCATGCAATGTTTGCTGCCGAAGCTTCCATTGTCAGTGTATATTCCGCTGTTCCGCTTATTGTCTTTGCTAGCTCCGCGGTATATACATCAAGATAGTATCCTGCGCCGTTTCTGCCTGCCTGCGGAACTGTGAAGGACGCTATTTCGGAATTTCCCTTTTTAAGGCTGACTATCGGAGCTGTCTGTGTATTTGCCGATTTTGCACAGATTGCCGCGTACTTTGCATTTTGCAGCTTCAGATTAAAAGTCAGCGTACTGCCCTCGGACATGCCTGTGGTATATACGGGTGCGTAAACGCTCGGATTGCTGCCTGCCGTGCTTGATGCATAGCTGCCGCCCTGCATTGATACACAGTCAAGTACACTTACAGCCTCATGACCGTTTTTCACCGTATTGGGATCTATTATCACCGGCTCATCGCTGAGGTCAAAGCCAATGTAATTTAAAATAGATTCATAGTCAATTGTTACCGTAATCATCTGTATTCCGGTAATGTTTTCCGATAAAGCGAAATCATAGCTTTTAAATGTTCCGCCGGACGCAATTTCGGAAAGCGGCTTCGACGCAATCACCTTGCCGCTGCGGTCTCCCAGCAGCACATTTACCGTGCCGTTTGCGGTAGTATCCACACGTGTCATTCTCAAAGTAAGCTTTTCGGCACCGTCATCTCCAAAATCCAAACCTGCAAACGATACACTGTTTACAAGTCCGCCTTTTCCTATATTGCTTACAGTATGTCCGTTATCAAGATTTCCGTTATTTTGGATTGCGCTGTCGGTTGAGCTTCTTATAAGTGATGATGCGGCAGAGATTATGCCGTTGTTTTCATCATCAAAAACATCTGTTATACCTTTTATGCATGTAAACTCCGATACAATCCACTGTCCCGTCCATTCCGCATACACATCATGCAATCCGCTGATTCCGTTCGGTATATTTACCGGATAGCTGCAAACGGTTGACGTATTAATGCCGTCCTTTGCCCAAAGCTCACCTATCGGCTCGGTTTCGGTGCTGTCTATATAAAACTTCAGCACATTGCTGTCGTCTGCCTTGCTGAGTGTTCTTGCCTTGAAATTTAAAGCATATGTACTTTTCGTGTCACCGAAATCAACATTTTTAAACACTGCACTGTAGTGTTTTCCATCGGTCTTGGTAAATACATTGGTCTGGTTCTGGTACAAACCGCCGTCCGAAGAAGAAACATTATCGTATGTGAACTGATATGTCGTATTTTCATCCGTAGCTACAGGCGGTTTTTGCAGGTCATCTTCCGTTCCCTTTATAAATTCGATACCTCCGACAGCTGTTGATGCCGGTATTACAACCGCAACGGTGTGTACACCGCGGAGCATTGTGTTGAACTTAACATCATACGCGGCATATCCGTTTTTTACATCTGATTTTTCAAGGCTGCCTATAACCGGACCGTCAATCGAATCAAGGCGTATCTCATATATGCTGTCATTATCGGCACTTCCCCATCTTCCGAGTATTACGCTTGCGCCCACTCCGCCCTGTTCGGCATCATTACCGAAATCAAGACCTGTGAAGTAAACCGCGCCGCTGTTTATCGGAAGTACTGGTATTGTCTCCGAACCGATCCGCTCCTCCTTAACTGCCTGACAAGAACCCCATGTCTTTAAATCTGCGGTAATGCCCTGTCTGTCATACGGATTTACCACCGTATCTTTAAGGAAAGAAAATTTTTCAAGGAAGGATGCCGAAGACGCTTCTTTATCCTCCATACCGTTAAAGTACACCGTATGCTTTCCCGTAAGCGGCTGTGCCAGATTAAAGCAGTAGTTGCTGTAACCGGCTCCGGCATATGTTTTGTATCCCGAGTACGGCATATTTGCCGACTCATCAAATACAACTATCGGCTCGGAATCCATACTGTCGGCATACACTCCGAATTTTCCGTGAAAATTCCTTACATCAGGTCTCATGTTCATTACCAGTGTATTGGCATATTCTTCACCGAAATCGACATTATATCCTACCCATGCTCCCTTTTGATATACAAACCCGTCATTTCCCGACGATTTGAAATTAATGCCGTTCGTATAAAAATCCTCATTATATACCGCATAATCATCTGCGGCAATATCAGAGTATGCCGTTTGATATTCCTCTGTCTGCGCCGATACTATATGCTGAGGCATAACCGTTATCAGCATACTTAAAGACATCAGCAAAGGTATTGCCCTTTTCCTTAAATTCATTTTATAACCATTCCTTTCCGTGCCGTCAGGCACAAAGCTTAAGTCTGAAAGAAAATTGTTCAGAGTGCTGCTTTGCAGCGAGTGGTGCTGTACAACGGTACCGCCCCGAGCAAAAAGTTGTACTATGGGCAATTTTATTCAGACTTTACCTCAGTTCCGCCGTCAGGGACAGCTTTTAGTTTATAATTGAAATTATAAGCTTTATACACTTTTTTTACTATCATGATATTAACTTTGAATAGCAAAATTGTGCAAATAATGCTGTTATGGGCGAAAATTTATTGATTTTCGCCCATAATATACTGTTTATTTTGTTTACCTGTCAAAAATATTTTTAACTGTCTTTGCTATT
>CAJKHT010000107.1 GCA_905199755.1 uncultured Eubacteriales bacterium
ATGGCAAGTACAATATGGATGAATGAGGAAAAGCAGATCCCAATAAAAAAAGTGGCCGATCCGATAATAAAGCCGGAGGAGGTATTGGTTGAAATTCATACTGCCGCATTGAACCGTGCGGACCTTATGCAGCGTGACGGAGATTATCCCCCTCCCGAGGGAGCACCCGAATGGATGGGACTTGAAATTGCCGGTATAATCACCGAAATGGGAGAGGAAGCGAAGGAAAAGTCGAAATTCAAAGTGGGAGATAAGGTGTGCGCGCTGCTGGGCGGCGGCGGATATGCGGAATATGTTTCCGTAAAGTATGATATGCTTATGCCCATTCCCGATAACTGTACCATGACGGAAGCGGCGGCAATTCCCGAAGCATTTGCCACGGCATATCTGAATTTGTTTATTGAGGGCAAGGCAAAAAAAGGCGACACTCTTCTCATGAATGCGGGTGCAAGCGGTTTGGCGAGTGTTGTTATTCCCATGGCAAAAGCGTTCGGATTGCGTGTAATAACGACGGTTTTGTCGGATAAGGCGGCAGACTCGATAAAGCATCTTAATGCCGACGTGGTTGTAAATACAACGAAGGAGGATATTGCGGAGGTATTAAAGAAACAGCTTGAGGAAGGACACCCTGTTGATGTGGCAATAGACTGTCTGGGCGGAGATTTTATGGGAAAATGTCTGCATTACCTGAGCCATGGCGCACGTTGGATAATGATTGCCGCTTTGGCAGGAACGAAAACCGAAATTGACTTGAAAAACATTTATGTGAGAAACGTAAGAATAATAGGCAGCACACTGCGGTCTAGAACGCCCGAGGTTAAGGCAAAGATACTTGCCATGCTGGTTGAAAATGTATGGGATAAGGTTGCCGCGGGCGAGGTAAAGCCGACTATATATAAGGTACTGCCGATAACGGAGGCAGAGGAAGCGCATGCTATATTACAGCGCGGCGAAAATGTCGGAAAGGTTGTGCTGGAGGTAAGAAAGTAGGATATGCGGATATTGACATAAACGGCATTTCGTGATATAGTATTCATGAAATTTCATATGACGGAATGTGGGGATTTATGAGGAATTTAGCAGAAAAACTGGCTGAAAATCATGATTTGAATGATGAGGAAATGCTGTCGCTTCTGAGTACCGCAGAATATGACACGGAGCTGTTTGAAAGGGCGGACGGCATTAGACGTAAAATTTACGGTGGCGACGTGTATATCCGCGGACTTATAGAGTTTACTAACTATTGTAAAAACAACTGCTTTTACTGCGGAATACGCAGGGATAATAAAAATGCAGAGCGCTACAGATTAAGCCGTGAGGAAATACTGGAATGCTGCCGCGAGGGATATGCGCTGGGATTTCGGACATTTGTGCTTCAGGGCGGCGAGGACGGCTTTTACACCGATGAGGTTATGTGCAAAATCGTGTCGGATATTCGCGGAAAATATCCCGACTGCGCAATAACGCTGTCAATCGGCGAGAGGAGCCGTGACAGCTATAAAGCGCTTTTTGAAGCGGGAGCAAACCGTTATCTTCTGCGGCACGAAACTGCCGACGAATCGCATTATAAAAAGCTGCATCCCGAAAGCATGAGTCTTTTGAACAGAAAAAAATGCCTGTTTAATCTGAAAGAGATAGGTTATCAGGTGGGTTCCGGATTTATGGTGGGGAGTCCGTACCAGACAACGGAGAATATTCTGTCGGATTTACGCTTTTTGCAGGAGCTTAAGCCGGACATGATAGGAATAGGACCGTATATTACACATACCGAAACACCGTTTAAGGAGTTTAAAAGCGGTTCTCTTGAACTGACCTTGCGGCTGGTGGCAATACTCAGACTGCTTTTCCCTTATGCGCTTATACCGTCGACCACGGCTCTCGGCACGATACATCCGAACGGACGTGAGATGGGACTTAAAGCAGGGGCAAACGTGGTTATGCCCAACCTTTCGCCGGTAAGCGTGCGAAAACTGTATGACCTCTACGAAAACAAGATATGTACCGGGGACGAGGCGGCACAGTGCCGCGGCTGCCTTGAGCGCAGAGTAGAAAGTGCCGGATACAGGATTGTTACCGATATAGGCAACGTGAAACCGAAACGTGTATAATTCAAAAGCACGGAAAATATGCAGACAGCGTAATTTTCCGTGCTTTTTTGTGACGGAATATCCCTAAAAGTGACTTAATATACAAAAAATGCACAAAAAAAGTAATTTATAACGGTTATTAAGCAAAAATTTTTAAATTTGTCTTGCAATATTTGAGAAAATGTATTAGAATATAATTATATAGATGGTTAGGAGGAATAGGTTTAAATGGGTAAGCTTAAATTTGATTATTCAAAAGCATTGCCGTTTGTGGGTCAGCATGAAATTGACGCAATGGCAAAGTATATAAAAATTGCTCATGATACGATTAATGACAAATCGGGCGAGGGAAGTGATTTTCTCGGATGGGTAAATCTTCCCGTTGATTATGATAAGGAAGAATTCGGCAGAATTAAAAAGGCTGCCGATAAGATACGTTCGGATTCGGATATATTGGTTGTAATAGGAATAGGCGGCTCGTACCTCGGTGCAAGAGCGGCTGTTGAGATGCTTTCGCATTCTTTCAGCAGTGCGGTGGATAAGGAAACGAGGAGGGCGCCTCTTGTTGTATTTGCGGGAAACAGCATAAGCTCAACATATCTTGCAGACCTGTTGGAGCTGTGTGAGGGCAAGGATATATCGGTAAATGTTATTTCCAAGTCGGGAACGACTACCGAGCCTGCGATTGCTTTCAGAATTTTTAAGGAGCTGCTTGAAGAGAAGTACGGCAAGGAAGAAGCAAAGGGAAGAATATATGCCACAACGGATAAGGCAAAGGGTGCATTGAAAACTCTTGCCGATGCAGAGGGTTATGAAACCTTTGTTGTACCCGATGATGTCGGCGGACGTTTCAGCGTCCTCACGGCGGTTGGTCTTTTGCCGATTGCGGCAGCGGGAATCGATATTGACGCAATGATGCAGGGTGCGGCAGATGCGGTAAAGGAATATTCAAAGCCGGAGCTTGCCGAGAATGAGTGCTATCAGTATGCAGCGGTAAGAAATATTCTTGCAAGAAAAGGCAAAACCGTTGAAATGATGATTAATTTTGAACCGGCACTGCACTATTTCGGTGAATGGTGGAAACAGCTCTACGGCGAAAGCGAGGGCAAGGATCATAAGGGTATTTTCCCGGCAGCGGCTGATTTTTCAAGCGATCTGCATTCAATGGGACAGTATATCCAGGAGGGACAGCGTCTGCTGTTTGAGACGGCAATTCTTGTTGAAGAGCCGAGAAAAGATGTTACCATAAAGACGGATAAGGAAAATCTTGACGGACTGAATTTCCTTGCCGGAAAAACGGTTGATTATGTAAATTCAAAGGCAGCGCAGGGAACGGCGCTTGCGCATGTTGACGGCGGAGTACCAAATCTTGCGGTAAGAGTTCCGAAGCTTGATGCATACAATTTCGGATATATGGTGTATTTCTTTGAAAAGGCATGCGGCATATCGGGATATGTATTGGGTGTAAATCCGTTTAACCAGCCCGGTGTTGAAGCGTATAAGAAGAATATGTTTGCGCTTTTGGGAAAACCCGGATATGAGGATCAGAAAGAAGCGCTTGAAAAGAGACTTTCGGAATAAGGAAATAAGGAGCCGTATGTGCGGCTCCCCAAAATAAATTTTTTATAAGGGAGGAAGATTAACATGGTTGAACTTCTTATTGGCACAAAGGGAACAGGTAAGACAAAGACTCTTATCGACAAGGTACACGGCGCACTGGCTGTTGCAAAGGGCAATATTGTGTTCATCAGCAACAATACATCGTCCAATATGTATGACATCAAATCACAGGTAAGAATGGCGGATACTTCGGATTTTGAAATCAGAACATACAGTGAATTTCTGGGCTTCATATGCGGAATAATAAGCCGTGATTATGATATTACGAATGTTTTTGTAGACGGCACATTCAAAATTGTCGGCTCGGATAATCTTGACGGCTTTGAGGACTTCTTAAAGAGACTTGAAGAAGTCGGAAACAAGTTTAATATTTCGTTTGTTTTGTCGGTAAGCATAGATGCCGAAACAGCACCGGATTACATCAAAAAACTGGCATAATCCGGATTTATTGGAGGGTTTTATATAATGCAGTATCATAGCACGAGGGATAAAGGTATATCGGTAAGTTCTGCGGAAGCGATAAAGAAAGGACTTAGCGAGGAAGGCGGATTATTTGTTCCGGACAGCTTTCCCTCAGTAACTTTAGATGAAATTCAGGCTTTGTCGCAGAAATCCTATACGGAGCGTGCAAAGTTTATATTAAGCAGGTATCTGACTGACTTTACGGAGGAAGAACTGGATAATTGCGTTAGCAGCGCATACACGGCTGAAAAGTTTGAAACAAATGCAATTGCGCCGGTGTATAAGCTTAACGATTCGGTGTATTTTCTTGAACTGTGGCATGGTCCCACATGTGCTTTCAAGGATATGGCATTGCAGATTTTACCTCATTTCATGACCGTTTCGAGAAAGAAAACAAACGAAACGGGTGAAATAGTTATACTGGTTGCAACCTCGGGAGATACGGGAAAAGCTGCTCTTGAGGGCTTTAAGGACGTTAACGGAACAAGAATTATAGTATTCTATCCCGATAACGGCGTAAGTGAAATCCAGAAGCTGCAGATGATTACGCAGGAGGGAAATAATGTCTCCGTTGCGGCGGTCAATGGTAATTTTGACGATGCGCAGAGCGGTGTTAAAAAGATTTTCACCGATGCGGATTATGAAAATCTGCTTGCGAGAAATCATTTCAAGCTGTCGAGTGCAAACTCAATCAACTGGGGACGTCTTGTTCCGCAGATTGTGTACTATTTCTCGGCTTATGCGGATATGCTTGCCGGCGGTGAAGTAAAGTGCGGTGAAAAAATAAATATAGTTGTTCCCACAGGCAATTTCGGAAACATTCTTGCAGCGTATTATGCAAGCAGAATGGGACTTCCCGTAAATAAGTTCATATGTGCATCGAATGAAAATAACGTTCTTACGGATTTTATTTCTACAGGGGTGTATAATAAGAACAGGGACTTCCATACCACAATTTCTCCGTCGATGGATATTCTTATTTCATCAAACCTTGAGCGTTTTCTCTACGAACTTACCGATAAGGATGATAAGCTTGTTGCGGAGTGGATGAAGGCTTTGAATACGGGCGGTGTTTATGAGGTTTCTGCCGATGTTAAAGAACGTTTGCAAAAGAATTTCAGAGCGGGTTATTCAAATGATGCGGAAACAATGGCAGCTATAAAGAAGTGCTATGATGAATATGATTACGTTATAGATACACATACAGCCGTGGCTAAGTCGGTTTATGACAAATATGCCGCGGAAACGGGCGATACCACAAAAACGGTTATCGCATCAACGGCAAGTCCGTTCAAATTCAATCAGAGTGTACTTATTGCACTGGAGGATCACAATTTTGTGGCAGGCAAGGACGAATTTACTTTGCTTGATGAGCTTTCCGAAAAGAGCGGTATGAATATTCCCAAATCACTTTATGAATTAAAGGATAAATCGCCGATTTTCAATCTTGTATGCGAGAAAGATCAGATGCAGCAGGTAGTGAGTGATTTTCTGATGATAGAATAATAAAAAATAAAGAGGGTGTTGCGTGAGGAGCACCCCTTTGTTTTGTATATCAGGCTGCCGATGGCGGCGGAATGGAGAAAAATATGATAAAAACATCGGTCATAAGAGAAAATTTAAAGAGCGGAGCATGGAATGAGCAGCTTGCATATCTCTATGCTTGTGATGAAAAAGATACAGGTGTGTATGCAGACAGATTTCTGTCGGTTATTGACGGCTTGGAAAATATTTTCGGAGCGGCGGATGAGGCTGCTCTGTTCAGTGCGCCGGGAAGAACGGAAATCGGCGGCAATCATACGGATCATCAGCACGGATGCGTGCTTGCGGGCAGCGTTAATCTTGATGTTATTGCGGCGGTGAAGCTTAATGGTACAAATCAGGTGCGTGTTCATTCCGAGGGCTACGGAATGTGTGTGATTGATTTGGATAATCTGGAGCTTGATAAGGCGCAGTACGGTCAGACGATAGCGCTTGTGCGCGGCGTACTCAAAAAGTTTGCCGATAAGGGATATAAAATGAGCGGTTTCGATGTGTATACGGTTTCAAATGTCCTTAAAGGCTCGGGACTGTCATCATCAGCCGCGTTTGAAGTGCTGATAGGAACTATTGCAAACAGTCTCTTTGCAAATAATGAAATTGACAGAGTTGAAATTGCGCAGATAGGACAGTATGCGGAAAATGTATATTTCGGAAAGCCGAGCGGATTGCTCGATCAGATGGCGGCATCTGTAGGCTCTGTTGTGGCGGTTGATTTCAGTGACAATTCGAATCCGAAGGTAAGAAAGGTTGATTTTAACCTTGCAAAATATAAGCATGCGCTTTGTATTGTGGACAGCGGTGCGGATCATGCGGATTTAACCGATGAATACGCGGCAATAACCGTTGATATGAAAGCGGTTGCGGAATTTTTCGGAAAAGAATATATGTGCGAGGTCAGCAAGGATGAATTTTTTGCCAACATAAAAGCACTTCGCGAAAAACTGCATAATGACAGAGCGGTACTCCGTGCATTCCATTTCCTGCGTGACAATGAATTTGCCCAGGAAGAAGCAGAGGCTTTGGAAAACGGTGATTTTGAGAGATTTCTGACATTGAACAAGGAATCGGGACGTTCATCGTATATGTACCTGCAGAATGTTTATGCGGCAAGCATGCCGAAAGCTCAGGCTGTATCGGTTGCTTTGGCAATGTGTGACAAGCTTTTGGGCAGCAGAGGTTCATACAGAGTTCACGGCGGCGGATTTGCCGGTACGGTTCAGGCATTTGTTCCGGTTGATATGCTTGATGAATTTAAAGCAGGCATAGAAGCTGTGTTCGGTGAGGGTATGTGCTATGTTCTTTCGATTCGTCCTGTGGGCGGATATGAGCTGAAATAATCGGATTGAATATTTTTTCGGTGCGTGACATTTGCAGAAGCTTTGACTGTGTGATGTACGCACCGGATTTTTTTGTTCTATTTTGAAATTATCGGCATATACTTGTATAAGGGGGACGAAGTATGCTGAGAATTTCAAAAAATTTATATGTTCATATATTGACGGTGGTTCTTTTTTCAGTCTGCTTTTTTACCGGCAGACTGAAAGAAATAGTAATCGTGTACAGTGTAATGACACTGCATGAAGCGGCGCACATGGCGGCGGCGCTTATTATAGGCTTAAAGGTATCATATATGGCTTTTTTTCCGTTCGGTGTTAACCTGAAACTGAAAAATAAGCTGGTGCGTTCTGCGGCGGATGAAATTATATTGTATGCGGCAGGCCCGCTGTGCAATGCGGTGCTGGCACTTTTGGCAATGCTCTTTTATAAGTACCGTCCGATATATGACGTGCAGTATTTTTATATTGCGAACACCATACTTTTTGCGGTGAATCTTTTGCCGGCAGTTCCGCTTGACGGAGGAATAATACTGAAAAAAGTGCTTATATGCACGGCAGGGGTGCATTGTGCGCAGACAGTGACAAAAGCGGTAACTCTTTTCATTGCGCTTGCGCTTATTCTGCTGGGCGGATATACGGTATATGTGTCGCACTTTAATTTTTCGGTACTGCTCCTTGCAGTGCTGATAATAGGCAATATGTTCACACAAAAGGAAAAATATAACATAGATTATGTGCGTGAAATGATGTTCTACAAGAATAAGAGCAAAAAAAGAACGGATATAAAAATTGTAAATGAAAACGCATCTTCCTATGAGGTTTCAAAGCTATTCCGTCCCGACAGATCCAGTCTGGTTTTTCGTCTTGATGCCGCCGGACGTGTGAAAAATATACACGCGGG
>CAJKHT010000108.1 GCA_905199755.1 uncultured Eubacteriales bacterium
TTTCGGCGCTGTGTAGATCATGTGATATGCATAACATTCGTATTGCCACAAACTCAGCAACCGCAGAAGTTCTTATTCACGGTCTCGAACGCGGCGATCTTGCATGGCGTGATATTGTAAATCCGAAAAAATAATAAAACAAACGAGAATTTCGATATACGAAATTCTCGTTTGTTTTTATTTACATATTTTTTGACTTTTCAATGCATGCGCGCATTGCTTCAATTACACCGCTTCTGAAACCCGATTTCTCAAGCTCCGCAACAGCCTCTATCGTTGTTCCTGCCGGAGAACATACCATGTCCTTTAAAGCTGCCGGACACAGTCTCGTTTCAAGGACCATTTTTGCACTGCCCAAAACAGCCTGTGCCGCAAAGGTATATGCCTGATTGCGCGGCATTCCTCCCATTACCGCCGCATCTGCCATTGCTTCTATAAACATAAACACATATGCCGGCGATGAACCGCTGACCGCCGTTACAGCATCCATAAGCTTTTCGGGGACAATCTCTGTTTTTCCGAAGCTGTCAAGCAGCTGCTTTACAATTTCGGTTTCCTTATCCGTAACATTGCCGCAGGGTGTCATAGCCGTCATTCCCTCTCCCACAAGCGCCGGAGTATTCGGCATAAGGCGTATGATTTTAACATCTTTTTCAAACGCTTTGCTAAGCTTTTCAAGTGATTGTCCGGCTGCGATTGAAACAATGATTTTTTCCTCTGAAACATAGTCTTTTATCTGTGCTATCACGTCATACAATACATTCGGCTTGACACAAAGAAAAATAATGTCGGAATCGCCCGTAACGGTTGTATTGTCCGAAGATGTGAGTACATCATATTTATCCATAAACATATCAAGCTGTTTCTCGTCAATTCCGGCAACAGTAATATCTTTCGGTTTATAACCGCTCTTAACTATTCCGTCCACAATCGCACCGCACATATTTCCGCTGCCGATAAATCCTAATTTCATAACTGCACTTCTTTCCTTTCCTAATTAAAATATTTCTAAAACCGAAAGAGGCACTGCAACACAGCACCTCTCCCAAATCCGTACTATTCTTTATACGGGATAAACCTTATTTTCTCTGTCAAGCAGAGTATTGTCAACCTTATCGAGCTGTGCTTCTCTGTACTTGAAGAAATCTACGGCAACCTGACCGAACAACGCATATGATAATACGTCCTCGTCCTGTCTTATCCATTCCGCACATTCCTTTCTCATGTTATCAAGCTCAGGTTTAAGCAAATCAGCCGGACGGCAGGTAATTCTCTTTTCATCGCCTATAATCTTCTTAACGATTTCGGGTGAAATTTCAACCGGAGTCTTACCGTATTCACCTTTTACGATGCCCTTTGTTTCCTTGGTAATCATCTTATATCTCTCGCCCATAAGAACGTTGAGTACAGCCTGTGTACCTACAATCTGCGAGGACGGTGTTACCAGCGGAGGGAAGCCCATGTCTTCTCTTACACGCGGTACTTCTTCAAGAACAGCCTCATACTTGTCCTCGGCATGCTGCTGTTTAAGCTGCGATACGAGGTTTGAAAGCATACCGCCCGGTACCTGATATTTCAGAGTGCTTACATTTACGCCCATAACCTTTGTACTCATAAGTCCGCTTTCGATATACTTTTCTCTTAACGGTCTGAAGTAATCGCTGATTTCAATCAGCTTGTCAAGATCATATCCCGTGTCATATTCCGTTCCCTGCAATGCTGCAACTATAGGCTCTGTAGGCGGCTGCGATGTTCCCATTGCCATAGGCGACATAGCACAGTCAATCACATCAACTCCTGCTTCGATAGCTTTCAGATAAACCATTGAAGCCTCGCCGCTTGTATAGTGAGTATGCAGCTGGATAGGAATTTTAACTGTTTCTTTAAGTGCCTTTACAAGGTCATATGTTGTGTACGGAAGCAGCAAGCCTGCCATATCCTTAATGCACAGCGAATCTGCACCCATTTCTTCAAGCTGCTTTCCGAGCTTTACAAATGATTCCGTTGTGTGCGGACCGCCTATTGTATATGACAATGCAGCCTGACAATGTCCCTTTTCTCTCTTGCAGGCATCTATTGCGCACTTAAGGTTTCTGACATCGTTTAAAGCATCAAATATTCTTATAATATCAATACCGTTTGCAATTGATTTCTGAACGAAATATTCAACAACATCATCGGAATAATGTCTGTATCCCAATATGTTCTGACCTCTGAAAAGCATCTGCAAAGGTGTCTTTTTTGCTCTGTCCTTGATTTTTCTGAGTCTTTCCCACGGATCTTCATGAAGAAATCTCAGGCACGCATCAAATGTAGCTCCGCCCCAAGCTTCAAGAGAATGATAGCCGATTTCGTCAAGCTTTCCGACGATAGGGAGAATTTCCTCTGTCGTCATTCTCGTAGCTATAAGAGACTGATGTGCGTCACGCAGGACTGTTTCGGTAATTCCTACCGCATTTTTTCCTTTTGCCATTTATATTCACTCCTTATAATTCTAAACCAATATAGTATTCATCAAACACCTGTGAACATCGACAGGAATACGCCTGCCGCAACGGCAGAACCGATAACACCGGCAACGTTCGGGCCCATTGCATGCATGAGCAGGAAGTTTGCGGGATTTTCTTTCTGACCGACAGTCTGCGACACACGTGCCGCCATAGGAACGGCACTAACGCCTGCCGAACCGATAAGCGGATTAACCTTGCCCTTTGTCAGCACATACATAATATCGCCCAAAAGCAAACCGCCGACTGTTGAGAAACAGAAAGCAACCAATCCGAGACCTATAATAAACAAGGTCTGACCGCTTAAAAAGCTTGCTGCTGTCGCGGTAGCACCTACCGTAACACCGAGGAATATTGTTATAATATTCATAAGCTCATTCTGCGCTGTTTTTGCCAGTCTGTCACACACTCCAGATTCTTTCATTATATTACCGAGCATCAGACAGCCGACAAGCGATACCGCATCGGGAATTATAAGTCCGACAACTATTGTAACAACTATCGGGAACAAAATTTTCTCTGTTTTTGAAACAGGTCTTAACTGCGCCATTACAACACTTCTTGATTTCTTGGTTGTCATAAGCTTCATTATAGGCGGCTGAATAACCGGAATAAGCGCCATATAAGAATATGCCGCAACGGCTATTGCCGGGAGCAGAGACGGTGCAAGAGATTTTGTAACATATATCGCAGTAGGACCGTCGGCGCCGCCGATAATACCGATTGATGCTCCTTCCTTAACACCGAATGCCAGCGACGGTACAATTGCCGACAGCACCAATGCACCTACAAACGTAAAGAACACTCCGAACTGCGCAGCCGCACCCAGAAGAATACTCTTCGGGTTTGCAATCAGCGGACCGAAGTCGGTCATACAGCCGATACCCACGAATATAAGCGGCGGATAAATTCCCAGCTTTACACCGAGGTACAGCAGGTCAAGCAAACCGCCCTCGCGGCATATTTTGCCGACATCAATAAAATGACCGTCAATCATATACTGCGAATCCGTAAACCACTCAGTATGCATCATGATTGCACTTGAGTCCTTTATCATAGGCAGATTTGAAAGAAGCATACCGAATGCAATCGGCAAAAGCAGCAACGGCTCAAACTTCTTTACAATTGCCAGATATAAAAGAACGCATGCAATCGCTATCATTATACATGTCTTAAGAGCGTCAACACCGCCCGTAGCAAATAACGCGGCAAAACCTGTGTTCTGTAAAAAATTCATAAAACTTTCTAACACTTTTTTGTCACCACTTTCTAAAAGTCAACTTATCCGATTAGTTTACGGAAATAATTACATCACCGCTGTTTACGCTGTCGCCTGCCGACACGCTCACGCCCGCAACAGTACCCTCAACACCTGCAAAAATTTCATTTTCCATCTTCATTGCTTCAAGAACGGCAACAAGTGTATCCGCCTTAACGGCATCTCCGACATTTACCTTAACCGATACTATTGTTCCGGGCATCGGTGACTTTACTGTCTTTGCGCCTGCTACAGCTGCCTTCTTCGGTGCCGGAGCAGCCTTCTGTACGGGAGCTGCTGCCTGCACGGGAGCAGCGGCGGGTGCAGCCGCTGTCTGAACACCGCCTACCTCCTCAACGTCAACTTCATACGTATTTCCGTTTACTGTAATGTTAAACTTTCTCATTATATATTCCTTCCTTTCCGTGCCTTCGGCACAAAATCCGAGTGTAAAATAAACCCTTAAAATCTGTTGTTTATTGTCTCGTTTATTCCTGCCCTGTTCCATGCAGACTTTTTGTTTTCAACCCTTCTGTAGGATTTTATCCGAAGGTTATAGGTTGAAGTATTAAGACTTGCTGCAACAGCTGCCGTAAGCACTGCTATCAGCTCATCATTATTAGGTTCGCTGCTTATCGGCTGCACTTCTGTTTCAACAGCGATTTCAGCCGCGTTATCCTCTGCCTTTTTCGGCTCTCTGTAAAATATAACCTTAAAAAGCATCAGCACAATCATCAATATTATAAGAACGGAGAAAACAATTGTCAATCCGAGTGCTGTTACCATTCCGCCCGTTTCCAGAGCTTCACCCAAAGACAACCCTTTTCCCGTAATCAAAGCCTGTGATAAATTCATTTTCCATATCTCCTTTCACAGCTTATACGGGGATATTTCCGTGCTTCTTTGCCGGTCTTGATTCACGCTTCGACTGAAGCATCTCAAGTGCGGCAATAATACGAGGTCTTGTTGAATCTGGTTCGATTACATCATCAACATAGCCTCTCTTCGCGGCCTCAAACGGAGATGCGAACTTATTGCGGTATTCCTGAATCTTCTCGGCTCTTTCAGCTATCGGATCAGCGCTTTCCTTTATATCATTCTTGAATATTATGTTAGCTGCGCCCTCAGGTCCCATAACCGCAATTTCAGCGGTAGGCCATGCCATTACTATATCGGCTCCGATATTCTTTGAATTCATTGCAATATATGCACCGCCGTAAGCCTTTCTCACGATTACATTAATCTTCGGCACAGTAGCCTCCGAGAATGCATACAGAAGCTTCGCACCGTGTCTTATAATTCCGCCCTTCTCCTGGTTTACCCCCGGGAAATAACCCGGAACATCGGTAAATGTGATAAGCGGAATATTGAATGCATCGCAAAATCTTACAAATCTTGCTGCCTTATCCGATGAATTGATGTCAAGCGAGCCTGCCATTACATTCGGCTGGTTTGCAACAATACCAACGCTTGTACCATTCATTCTTGCAAATCCGACAACTATATTCTTTGCAAATTCTTTCTGTACCTCGAAAAAGTCTCTGTTATCGACAACTTCGGCAATGAGTCCCTTAATATCATAAGCCTTTGATGCATCATCGGGAACAATTGTTGTAAGCTTTTCGGATAATCTG
The DNA here is from genome assembly GCA_905199755.1 of uncultured Eubacteriales bacterium. GTDB lineage: Bacteria > Bacillota > Clostridia > UBA1381 > UBA1381 > UBA4716. The sequence continues at coordinate 5,400 of CAJKHT010000108.1, forward strand.
TTGATTTCATCCGCAGTGTCCTCGTAGGGCGCTTCTTCAAGATTGTTAGCCGGCAGATAAGAAAGGAGCTTCTTTATCTGTGCAATACATTCCTCCTCGCTTGCCGCTCTGAAATGAGCAACACCCGATTCAGCCTCCTGCACCTGTGCTCCGCCCAATGCTTCAGCCGTGATTTCTTCGCCTGTTACAGACTGAATAACCTGCGGTCCCGTTATAAACATCTGGCTTGTCTTATCAACCATGAATATAAAGTCGGTAATTGCCGGCGAATAAACAGCCCCGCCCGCACACGGTCCCATAATTACGGAAATCTGCGGAATAACACCGCTGTTGCAGGTATTTCTGAAGAATATATCACCAAAGCCCGAGAGAGCGTCTATACCCTCCTGGATTCTTGCACCGCCGCTGTCGTTAAGGCCGATAATCGGTGCGCCCATCTTCGCCGCCATATCCATAACCTTGCATATCTTCTTTGCATGCATCTCACCCAATGAGCCGCCCATTACGGTGAAATCCTGTGCGTACACATATACCGGACGTCCGTCAACCGTACCGTATCCCGTGACAACACCCTCACCCGGTGCCTCAGTACGATCCATACCGAATTCCGTACATCTGTGCGTTACAAAAGCGTCAATTTCAACGAAGCTGCCTTCGTCCATCAGCGCGCTTATTCTTTCGCGGGCTGTCAGCTTGTGCGCATCATGCTGTTTTTTGATTTTTGCTTCGCCGCCGCCTTGTTCTATAACACTTCTGCGGTATTGAAGCTCTGTCAGTTTATCAACTGTTCCCATGACTAAACCTCCGTTTTTATAATTTAGAGATATTTTTATATGTTCCGAAGCTATGCTCCGTGCATAAAAAATCCGTTTGCCACTGCCGCAAAATTACGGCAGATACACAATATAAACCGCATATTCCGTGCAGAGCAATCCGTTTTCGAACCCTATGTCCGGAATAAAATATTTACCCTCCATGCCGCATGGGCATACGATAAATAACAATTTATACCTATTCTACATTATACCCCATAAACGCATTTTTTTCAATCATTTTTTCAAATTATCATTTGTCAAAAATTTCACACTTTATTTATATCTTTTTGTGTAATACATACAAAAAGAACGAACCGCGCACATCCGCCGCAGCCCGTTCTGCTTGTTTTAGTTATTTTCCGCCTGAAGTATCAGTTTCACATTCTTTATTTCCGTTGAATTAAGATTGCTGTTATCATCGGCATAATTATAATTTGGATTTTCCTTGTACCATGAACAGCTGTTAAAATAATCCCTGTAAACAGCCATTTTAAATCTGCGTCCGTGGCGCGCATAAATCTCGTTCCTTGCCAGTGCAAGCTTTTCCTTTGAAAAGCCCGCAATATCATCGGCAGTAAGAACTCTTGTACCGGAATCGGCTATAATATATCCGCTGTTTGAGTATCCCGTAAGCGATGATATTTCATAAACCGTATTTCCGTCATATGTTTCCCCTGTCGGTGCGGCGCTTACGGTATATTTTTTTCCGTTTATCTGCTCCGTTGTACTTCCTGCGGAAACATTTGCATAATACAGAACTCCGTCAGATACAAATGTCATGAGATAGCGTCCCGTAGTATTATTGTATATAACCTTTCCACCCGTGGCAAGCTTTGAATCTACCGCAGCCGCCGAAATACCTGTCGGAGTACCCGTAACCTCCGTTTTTGCGGCAGGCTTGCTCGTACTTCCCGATGAGCTGCCGCCTGAGGCTGACGACGAGTTTTTCTTAGAGCTGCTGCCCGATGCCGTTCCCGACGATGACGGTGTTTTTCCCGAGCCTGTGTTGCCCGTTGATGACCATGATTTATTTTCCGATGACGCAGTACCGCTCTGTGCGGTATTTGCCGTACTGTCCGTTCCTCCTGCCGGTGCAAGCGTTGAACCCGGTTCGGGTGTCAGCGTCGGTGTCGGCGACGGTGTTTCGGCAGGAATTGTTGCGGTCGGTGTCGCAATCGGAGACACAGTCGGCAGCGGTGTTGCAGTATTGTTGTTCCTTGAATCGACAGCACCCTTTATAAAATATGCCGCTGCTCCTGCCGCAGCTGCCGCAATTACGACTATAAGGCATATTATTATCACTTTTTTCTTTTTCTGCTTCTGTTTTTTTGTATTTCTTCGTTCTTCAATCTCAGACAGCTGCTGTTTTTTATCTTCAAGCATTTTATTTATCTGCTCTTGACGCTTACGCTCATTCTCATCATACACTGTGTCATTTTCGGCAGTGTTTTCTTCCGGCTCTTCTTCATTCAAAGGAGCATTGCAGAAAATACATGTTTCTGTTCCGTCCGGCAGCTCTGCACCGCATTTTTTACATAGCATATTTTTTCCTCCACTCTATCCCTCGGGCTGTGTAAACACAGCCGCTCCAAGTAT
>CAJKHT010000109.1 GCA_905199755.1 uncultured Eubacteriales bacterium
CCCGCTACACACCCTTTCGACAGTGTGTTTTCCTAATAGGAAACATTCATATGATTGTTTCGGGAAACGAGGCAGTAAACAGTCATGAGTTTTATAATATGAATTACAGGCAGAAAGGATTTTCATATGAGGATTGGATAGAGAAGATAACGGAGGTTAATAAGCCGTATTGTGCAATCGGAGAAAACAGCAGCATTTTTTTCTATCATGCAATGCTTCCTATACGGTTAAGATATAAAAAGAAGGCATCTCTTGTCGTGGAGATGGAACGAAACGATTTAATTCAGCAGATGAGGAGCAAGGATGACTTCAGCTTTGATTTTGTCGTTTTGGGGGCAAAAAAAGAAGTTATTGTTGCAACTGACGGAATTTCGGACAGCAAGCTTAAAAGCCTGCGTGCAATTTCAGAGGATGGGATGTATTCTATCGACGGAAAAAAATATATGGTAAAAATCGCGGATAATTCCACTCAGGGGTATATCGGCATTTGTATGACGATGCACAAAAATATTATAGGAAGAATGCGTCTTGTGGACGGATTGTGTATTGGTGCAGTGCTGGTTATAATTGCATTCGGAATATATATTATCAGAAAAAACGTTAAAAAAAATTATCTGCCGTTAGAAAAAATTGCCCAGAATGCAGGGGAACTTTTCAGCGAAAACAGTAATGAGTATGAGGTGATTTATAAGGCGATTAATCGAATAAAAAGCGATAACCGCAATCTTGAAAACGTGCTTGATAAGCAGAAAAAACAACTCAGAAACAATTATCTGTGCCGATGTATGAAGTATAAGACCTCCGGAGATGATACCGAGCTTCGCAGCAGATACGGAATAGAATTTGCCGGAGATAATTTTATTGTGCTGCTTTTTCATTTTGAGGATTATAAAGAGTTCTTTAAAGACGAAACGGATATAAGCGAAGGGGAAAAGTTCGATGTTATTATGGACCTTATGAAAAACGTAATGGAAGAAGTCGCACAGATGAACGGCATCAGAGGTTATATTGTGGATATAGACGGCACGACAACAATGCTTTTAAGCTTTGATGATGCCAGAGCCGGAAGTGCCGAGGATACCGCTTTGGAAATTGCACGGTTCGGCAGAGAATTTTTTGCAAGTCAGCTGAAAATTTATTTTAAGACAGCTTTAAGCGATCTACAAGCGGGAGTCGGGGGAATATCGCTTGCATATCACCAGGCGGTAAATATTATGGAATATAGTATGCCGCTGAAAAATGAATATGTTTTTTCGGCTAAGATTCTGCTTAAAAATCATGTGGAATATAGATATGATTTTGAAACCGAACAGAAGTTTATGAATTATATAAAGTCGGGAAGAACCGAAAGCGCCGAAAACGTAATCAATGATGTGTTTAAAAAACTCATAGAGGTAAATGCGTCAAATATGGAAACCCTGACAGTACAGATTTACGATATGATCGGCACACTGCTTAAAATCAAACAGGACTGCGGCTGTAACAGCATTGAAATTCCGACTAAATGGGATGATATAGGACAGCTCAAAGAAGCATTGAAAGAAAGCGTCCGTGAAATGTGTGAATTTTGTGCGGCAAGGGCAAATACTCAGATTAAAAACCAAGTGGAGGAGTATGTTTCAAAATATTATTTTGATGTAAATTTAGGCGTTTCGCAGATAGCCGAAGGCTTGCATATACATCGGTCATATCTTTCGACCATGTTTAAAAACCAGTCGGGAATGGGCGTGCTTGAATACATAAGCAGATACAGGCTCGAAAAAGCAAAGGAGCTTTTAAAAGAGGGAAAACTTACGATTGAGCAAGTATCGGCGGCAGTAGGCTATAACGAGCCGAGAACGCTTCAAAGAATATTTAAAAAATATGAGGGACTTACCCCTTTACAGTTCAGCAAGCTTCATAAAAACGAGGAGGAAAAATAAAATGCCAAATACGAAAAAAGATTTTCAGGAATATTTAAAGAAGATTATAGAGCCGGTTCTGCCTTATTATACCGAGAAAAAAGCAGGAATAAAGTGCGGTTCGTTCGGCGTGCATTACGGCGATGATACGGCAAAAATGGAGGGGTTTGCAAGAATCCTTTGGGGACTTGCTCCGTTTTTCGGCGGAGGCGGAGAATGGCGCGAGTTTGAAGAAACGTACATCTGTGGAATTGTAAACGGAACCGACCCCGAAAGTGACGAGTATTGGGGAACAATAACAGATTATGATCAAAAAATTGTAGAGACTGCGGCGCTGGGACTGGGTTTAATACTTGCTCCGCATAAAATATGGGATCCGCTGACGCAGAAACAGAGGAATAATCTTAAAATATGGCTTGAACAGGTAAATCATGTAAACAGTGTTGACAACAACTGGCTGTTTTTTGCGGTGCTTGTGAATTTGGGCTTTAAAAGTGTGGGTGTGCCGTATGATAAGAACAAAATCAAAAAATCTCTTGACAGAGTAAACCAATTTTATATCGGCAACGGTTGGTATAAAGACGGGGATACAGACCAGATAGATTATTATATTTCATTTGCGATACATTTTTACAGCCTTATTTATGCTAAGGTGATGGAAAACGATGATCCCGAAAACAGCAGGATTTTTAAAGAGAGAGCAAAACTTTTTGCAAAGGATTTTATATATTGGTTTACGGAAAACGGAGAAGCACTGGCATTTGGACGATCGCTTACATATCGTTTTGCACAGGTAAGTTTCTGGAGTGCCTGCGTGTTTGCCGGAGTTGAGCCTTTTCCCATGGGTGTTATAAAGGGAATTATTTCGAGAAATTTAGAATGGTGGCTCAGTCAACCTATATTTGACAACAGTGGAGTGCTCACAGTCGGATATGCGTATCCTAATCTTTGCATGGCAGAGGAGTATAACGGATACGGCTCGCCGTACTGGGCGCTGAAAGCATTCTTAATTCTTGCGCTTGACGAGAATCATAAATTCTATAATGAACCCGCACAGCCGCTTCCGCCGCTTGAAAAGCTTCATATCATTCCGGAGGCACGTATGGTTATACAGAGAGTGAACGGTGATGCAGTTGCATTAACCGCCGGACAGTGGGCGGATTTTGAACCGCTTCAGGTTGCCGAGAAATATTCAAAGTTTGCTTATAGTGCAAAGTATGCTTTCAGCATAGCACGGTCATATTTTCATTTGGAAAGCTCCGGCAGTGATAATATGCTTGCTTTTGTAAAAAATAAAATCTGTTATGTCAGAAGAAAATGTCTTGATTACAAGATAAATCAAGACGGAACGGTATATTCAAAATGGTCCCCGTATGACGGAGTAACGGTAGAAACGTATATTACTCCTACCGACAGCGGACATATAAGAAAGCATATTGTGACATGTAATGAAGACTGCGAGGCATATGACTGTTCATTTGCAACTCCGCAGGGCAGTGAGAGCGGAAGTCTTTTGGGCGGCGGAGAAGAAGTAACGATACAATGCGCACCTAACACAAATCTTGCACATCCTCTGACAAGTATAAAAGCAATAAAATATGTTTTTAAAAAGGGAAAAAATGAAGTAAAGACAAATATAAAATATCCGCAGTATCTTTAATGTGACCCAATAAAGGCATAATTATAAAACTCTGAGAGCGTTGCATGCTCGCCGACAGTCATATAAGGAGATTTTTACGGACGTTTATGGATAGGTGTCTCAATGGACGATTTTATAAATGAAATTAACGACTATATTACTTGATATAATACAAAACGTATCAAACAGTCGCTGGGCTATATGAGTCCTGTGGAGTACAGGCATAATCTTGGACTGTTTTAGGCTACAAAAAACACTGATGAACAGTCCGGCTGATATGTTTACAAATCTAACGAGTATACATAGTTTATCGGACATTCAAGCAGTAAGCAGGAGTAAAAGATGAATGAAAGATCAACCGGAAAATGTATAATGATATGGGATGTAAAAGTGATTTTTACATCCCATTTTTGTTTGGGGAAATATTGTATGGCATAATCAACATCTAATATTTTAATAAATATCCATACTGAATTAAATAAATATCCATTGAATTCAGGGGCAAATATTTATATAATAGAGTCGTAAAATGTAATGGTGTGAAATGATTACGGCACACCGAATTATATTGGATTTATGCTGTATCAAGCAGCGGAATGGAGATTGGTATGCGTTATAAGAAAGATTTAGGTACGAAAACATTTGAAATAATTAATGGATTTTTACTTATTTGTTTGGGAGTGGTAACTTTATATCCGTTTTTGTATTTTTTTGTTTTGTCATTTAATGACGGAATGGATGCTATGAAAGGAGGAATTTATCTTTGGCCGAGGGCATTTACGCTTGCAAATTATCAAAAGGCATTTGAAAATGCGGATATAATAAATGCATTTAAGATTTCAATTACGCGAACAGTTGTGGGAACGGTTTGTGCCTTATTACTCAATTCGATGGCTGCATATGGATTAAGCCAAAAAAATCTTCCGGGAAGAAGCGTAATAATTTTTTATTTCTTCTTTACAACAATATTTCACGGAGGAACGGTTCCGTTCTTCATTTTAATGAAGAAAATGAACATTCTTAATACGATTTGGATTTATATACTGCCGTCGTTGTTCAGCTTTTTTCATATAGTTATCCTAAGAACATTTTTTGAGGGGATTCCGAAAGAATTAAGTGAAGCGGCAAACATTGATGGATGTAATGACGGAATGATTTTCTTCAAGATAATACTTCCGTTGTCAGCGCCGGTTCTGGCGACAATAACTTTGTTCACGGGAGTGGGACATTGGAACGATTGGTTTGCGGGATCTTTTTATGTTACACGTGCCGACCTCAGACCGGCAGCAACGGTGTTGCAGCAAATTTTAACCGAAGTCAGCTTTGACACGGCAAAAGCCGAACAGGATGCCAACGGAATAACAACCGTAAGTCAGACCACTACACCGGAATCATTAAGAGTAACCTTTGTTATGATAATTACACTGCCGATAATACTTGTATATCCGTTTTTGCAAAAATATTTCGTTAAGGGCACTATGGTTGGAGCGATAAAGAGTTAATCATTTATATGGGAGGATTAAATTTATGAAAAAAGTGAGCGGGATTTTAGTTGTCTGTATGCTGCTGAATCTGATGAGCAGTGTATGTATGGCAGTATCGGAGCCTTTGCCTCCGATATATTTTGAGAATTGGACCGTCGGGTTCAATAACAGTGCAAACAACTATGCCGAGGGCAGCGCCGAGATTGTAAAGGATGAATCGGAAGCTCATACAGGCAGCCGATGTATATATCTGAAATATCCTTTGAGCAAAAAAAGCAACAGGTACATGACATTAAAGAGCAGCACCATGACTTTTGACAGCAATAAAAAGTATAAATTCGGTTTTTGGCTGAAAGCATCAAAGGGGAGTAAGGGTGTTGCCGCGCGTATAGGCTGGAACAGCGGAAGATTTAATGTACTCGGCAACACTGCATTGTCAGAGGATACCGATTGGGAATATTATGAATTTATATGCACGAGCAGCCCGAGCGGCAGTCAGACACTTCTGTTTTTAATTGAAGATATTTGTGCTGACGGAATATGGCTGGATGATTTGGAAGTATCGGAATGTGATGAGGACGGAAATTCGATAGGAGAAAATTTACTGCAAAACCCGGGCTTTGAGTCCTCGATACCGCCGGGGGAGGCGCAGAATATTGAGGTAGAATACGGCGTCGGCAGTATGAGTATCAGCTGGACAAATCCGACCGATGCAGATTATAAAAAAGCGGTTATATATCAGGCAGCGGACGGACAGGTACAAAACGTTATTGCAGAAGTGCAAAACCCGCTAAATACATATACAATTCAAAATCTTTCAGACAATACACCGTACAAATATATAATTAAAACCTGTGATACGGCAGGGGATGAATCCGAGGGCACAGAAATTTCGGGAGTATACCGTATTCCGCGGCCGCAGGCACCGGAGGTGAAGTCCGATGATAAGAATAATATAATCATCGGCATTGATGAGACAATGGAGTATAAAATTGATGACGGTGAGTGGATTGCATATGATCCCATAAATCCGCCGAAATTTTTGGGGGATTGTATTGTTTCGGTCAGAGTGGCAGCTTCGGGAGAAATACCGGCAAGCGAGGAAACACTGCTGACATTTACGGCGGACTATCCGAATGTACTGAAAGACGATTTTAATAATATTATTGTAGGCATTGATGAAACAATGGAGTATAAAATTAATGACGGTGAATGGATTACATATGATTCGTCGTCAGAACCGAATCTTTCGGGGGATTGCATTGTACAGATAAGATGTAAATCGGATGAAACTTCGGGTAAGGTCAGAACAATGACCTTTACAAAAAATCCGGAACAGTCGGCCGATAACTGCATTACGGCTCAAATAGAATATAACAAGGGTGAAATTACAGTAAAAGGGGCTACACCGGCAGGCGAAGGAAATGCGGTTACATTAATGGCATTAAGTAAAGGAAGCAATGCAAGGGAGTATAAGAATATTTTTGAATTGCGTCAGCTTATAAGCGGTGAAAACGGAGTTTTCAATGTACGGTTTACAATGCCGGATATAAAGGACGGTAAGTCGACAAACGGCGACTACGTTGTATATATTGACGGTGATAATGCCGACAAAGCAATGCCGCCTGTTGAATATTTTCACAGAACGGCATATGACAGACAGGCAGCAGTAAAAGCCGTTTCGGAATGTGTAAATTCGGAGGAAATTAAAAATCTTCTCCATAAGGATTCTGATTTGCGTCCGGCGGTTATCACAATAGGGGTTCCGATTGATGAATATGATGATTTATCGGAAATCGGGAAAAGTGATTTTGCAAAGCTGATAGCGGAACGTATTTCCGGCAGTACAGATGAGGAGGGATTTAAAACTGCATTTGAAGAATCGGCGGTTATAGCACTGCTCAATGATGCCGAAAATACGGGTGAAGTTGAGACTGTGCTGGCAGATTACAAGAAAATACTCGATTTAAAGTACAACAGCGAGATTACTTATGAAACTTTGATAGCAAATAAAGAAACAAAAAAACTGAATTGGATATTTGAAAGAGTTCTGAACAAAAAAGGTTTTAATACTGTCGGTGATGTTCAGAGTGTTTTCAAAGAAGGATATGCACTGTATATTCTGAATAATGCGTCCTACGGTGAAATGGAAAACGTTATGTCAGCCAACGCTGAATTGCTGAAATTCTCCGCTAACAGTGCATATAAAAAATATTTATCACTGCCGGCATACAGCAATGACAGCAGAAATAAGGCGAATAAAGTGTCAGTCAATAAGGAACTGGTCAGAATTTTGAATAATTCGCCCGTAACAGAGGCATCGGGATTTATAAGCGTATTGGAAAAGGCAGTGGGAGAAGCCAAAAATATTATCGCAAGTAATAATTCCGGCGGTGGCGGAGGCAGCGGAAGCAGCACAGGCAAAGGAAGCGTATACACAATACCGGACGCTGCGGCAGCCGATGAAACAGAAATGGAGTGGTATAATATAAATAGAGTCGACAAACACCCAAAAATCTGATATAATA
>CAJKHT010000110.1 GCA_905199755.1 uncultured Eubacteriales bacterium
TAAATGAAAACGCATCTTCCTATGAGGTTTCAAAGCTATTCCGTCCCGACAGATACAGTCTGGTTTTTCGTCTTGATGCCGCCGGACGTGTGAAAAATATACAATCGGAAACAGAAATAATAGACAACATGCTGAAAAATGATTAACAATATTGTGAAAAACGCACATTTTGAAAAAAACTATGGAAAAATGCAGATATGTATGATATAATTATACAGTATCTGATGTACAGAAAGGTCTTTTGTATGGCAGCGGCTAAGAAAAAAAACAGTAAAAATGTTAAAAGTAAAAAAAAGACAAATACGGTACCGAAAAATTATATGGGTACATATGTTATAGTATCGCTGTTGGTTGCTTTGTTCTCCGGGATATTTATGTACACCGGCGGAGAGGGCGGTATAATCAATGATGCCATTAAATTCGCATTATGCGGTCTGTTCGGCAGAGTAGGGTATCTTTTCCCGGTTATACCTTTGGTACTGGCAGTATATCTGTTCAGAAGCAAGGATATTAAGCGTTTTTGGGTGAAAGCTGCATTTTCATCGGCGCTTCTTATAAATATCGGTGCGCTGATTAATTTAAGCAATGAATACAGTGTCAATGATGCTTTTTTTAACGGTGCAAATAATTATATAGGCGGCGGTGTATGCGGTGCGGCGGTATCGGTCTTTCTGGAATGGCTTGTGCGACGTGCGGCATCATATATTATTTTGTCGATAACGCTGGTTTTGCTTGCCGGAGCGATAACGGGTATTCCTATTTTTAAGACTGTCGGAGGATATATAAGAAGTCTGGCGGCAGACGCACAGGGAAAATATAAAAAGCGCAAAAAGCCTCCCAAACAGGAATACGTAATATATCCGGATTACGAAAACAGCGATACGGCGGCGGTCGATGCGGCAAATTCATTTGCGAATGATCCTGCAGCAGGCAAACATAAAAAAAGTAAAAAAGTCAAAGAAGATACAGACAAACAGCAAGAGGATATACAGAGCAGCGAGCCTGTTTTCTCGGACGGAATCGAAGATTTTTTCGGCCCCGCAAATGAAAGCAGGAACGATAAAAGTAAAGAAAAAACCGTAAAGCAGAGCAAGTCCGTAAAAAGCACCGATGCGGCGGAGGAAGAAAAAGAGAGCCGCACGGAGCATCAAAAAGAGGAAAAGGAAAAAGCGCCTGCTATAACCGCAGAGGAAAAAGAGCAGTACTCAAAAGAGTTTAATACGGCAATTGAAAAGCCTGTTGTAAAATATGTTTTTCCGCCTTTGGCGCTTTTGGACAGCAAAAAAAGTACGGCGGCGGATCATCGCGATGAAATGCGAAAAACAGCCGAAAGGCTAATTTCCGTGCTTGATAATTTCGGTGTAAAAGCAAAGCTTTTACAGGTAACGCAAGGTCCGACGGTAACAAGGTATGAAATACAGCCCGATACGGGAATAAAGCTTTCAAAGATTGTCGGTCTTGCCGATGATTTGGCGCTTAATCTGGCAGTGTCGACCGTATTGGTGGCACCTGTTCCGGGAAAGGTTGCCGTAGGCGTTGAAATTCCGAATAAAAAGGTAAGCTCCGTAAGCATACGGGAAATGCTTGAATCAAGCGAATTTAAAAACGCAAAGTCAAAGCTTACCGTCGCGTTGGGTAAGGATATAGGCGGTAATGTTGTTGTCGGCGATGTGTCCAAGTGGCCGCATGTGCTGATAGCCGGAGCGACAGGCTCAGGTAAAAGTGTGTGTATAAATACTATTGTAACAAGTATTTTATATAAAGCGTCTCCCGAGGACGTAAAGCTTATAATGGTCGATCCTAAGGTGGTCGAGCTTGGTGTATATAACGGTATACCGCATCTTTTGGTTCCGGTTGTTACCGATCCGAAAAAAGCGGCAGGTGCGCTGAACTGGGCAGTTACCGAAATGATGCGCCGATATGAATTGTTTAAGGATACGGGAGTGCGCAAGCTTGAATCATATAACAAGCTTATGGAATCCACGGGCGGAGAAAAGGTTCCGCAGCTGGTGATTATAATAGACGAGCTGGCGGATTTGATGATGGTTGCCGCAAAGGAAGTTGAGGACTACATATGCCGTTTGGCACAGCTGGCGCGTGCGGCGGGTATTCATCTTATAATCGCAACTCAGCGTCCGTCGGTAGATGTTATCACAGGTCTTATAAAAGCAAATATACCGTCACGTGTGGCATTTGCGGTGTCAAGTCAGGTTGACAGCCGTACAATTATCGACAGAGGCGGTGCCGAAAAGCTTCTCGGAATGGGTGACATGCTTTATTATCCTACCGGGGCGAGAGCGGCAACCCGTGTACAGGGTGCTTTTGTGAGTGATGATGAAATAGAAAAAATTATAGGATTTATTAAAGACAGCGTAGGCGAGATGCATTACAGTGAGGATCTTGCGGAGCATATAGAAAGATGTTCAACCGGCGAAAACGGCGTAACTCCCGATGTTGAAGAGGACGGAGACGCATTATTGCCGGATGCTATAGAATTGGCTGTCGAATTGGGAAAAATCTCCACTTCTATGGTACAGAGGCGGCTTGGAGTAGGCTATTCGAGGGCAGGCCGTATTATAGACCAGATGGAGGCGCGCGGAATTATTTCGGGCGCTAACGGCTCAAAGCCGCGTGATGTGCTTATAAGCCATGCAGATATGCTGACAGGCACTAATGCGGAGTATGATACAGAGCCGGATATGGAAGCAGAGGAAGAATAAACAGTGTTCCGACAAAGAACACATATATTTGGTAACGAGGTTGTTAATGAGGGGTAAAGGCTTTTTGCCCGTATGCCGCAGGGATATGGAGGAACGCGGCTGGGAGCAGTTGGATTTCTTGTACATCGTGGGTGATGCTTATGTGGATCACCCAAGCTTCGGACATGCTATAATATCGCGTGTTTTGGAAAAGCATGGCTATAAAGTGGGAATTGTACCGCTCCCCGATTGGCGCAAAACCGATGATTTTAAGTGTATGGGCACACCGCGGCTGGGAGTTTTGGTTTCTGCCGGAAATATAGACAGCATGGTAAATCACTACACGGTAAGCAAGAAACGCAGAAGCGATGATTCGTATGCACCGGGGAATAAAGCCGGACAGCGTCCCGACAGAGCAACCATAGTATATTGTAACCGCATAAAAGAAATTTTCAGCGGTATTCCGATACTGATAGGCGGTGTGGAGGCAAGTCTCAGAAGATTTACACATTATGATTACTGGGATGACAAGCTCAGACGCTCAATCCTGTTTGACAGCCGTGCCGATATACTCATGTACGGTATGGGTGAAAAGCAGATTGTGGAAATTGCGGACAGGCTGAACATGGGAATGTCGGTTCATGACATTACCGATGTTGCCGGAACTTGCTATATATCCGATGAATATGACGAAGAAAATTCGGTAGTAATTCCGTCATACGAGGAATGTGTTGAAAGCAAAAGAGAATATGCAAATTCGTGCAGGATTCAATACAGTGAGCAGAATCCGTATATCGGGAAAACCGTTGTGCAGAAACACGGAAACCGATACCTGATTCAAAATCCGCCAATGAAACCGCTTAATACCGAGGAATTGGACGAGGTATACAGTCTGCCGTATATGCGCAGCTATCACCCGATGTATGAAAGTGCGGGCGGCATAAAAGCGATTGAGGAGGTCAGATTTTCATTGGCAGCAAACCGCGGCTGCTACGGAAACTGCAACTTCTGTGCATTGGCATTTCATCAGGGAAGAATTGTCACGTCAAGAAGTGACGAGTCGCTGATAAATGAAGCAAAGGAAATGGTAAAGCACCCTGACTTTAAAGGATATATCCATGATGTCGGAGGACCTACCGCGAATTTCCGTGAGCCGGCATGTAAAAAGCAGCTGACCGTAGGTGCGTGCAAGAATAAGCAGTGCTTGTTCCCGAAGCCATGCCCCAATATGAAAATAGACCATTCAAAGTATCTTGCGCTCTTAAGAAAATTAAGAGCAATAAAAGGTGTAAAAAAGGTGTTTATCCGTTCGGGTATAAGGTTTGATTATCTTATAAATGATAAGGACGATACGTTTTTCTACGAGCTGTGTAAATATCATGTGAGCGGACAGCTCAAGGTTGCACCCGAGCATATAAGCGATAATGTTCTTAAGTATATGGGAAAACCCGAAAACAGTGTTTTTAACCGTTTTTCGGATAAATTCTATAAAATAAACGAAAAGCTCGGAATGAAACAGTACCTTGTACCGTATCTGATGTCAAGTCATCCGGGCAGCACACTGCATGATGCGGTAAGATTGGCGGAATATCTGAATTTACATCATATAAATCCGCAGCAGGTTCAGGATTTTTATCCTACTCCCGGTACTATATCGACATGTATGTTTTATACGGAGCTTGATCCGTTTACAATGAAAAAGGTATATGTTCCGAAACGACCGCTTGAAAAGGCGATGCAGCGGGCATTATTACAGTTCAAGAATCCCGATAATTACAAGCTTGTTTATGAAGCGCTGCAAAAAACGGGAAGAACAGACCTTATAGGGTACGGTGAACGCTGTTTGATACGTCCGCCCAAAAGCGGAGCGGCGGATAAAAATAGGAGGAAAAACAATGGCAATGCTTCTGAAAGGAAAGGAAGTTTCCCAAAGAATAAAGGACGAAATAAAGGACGAGGTAAGCAGACTGAAAGCAGAGGGAATAAATCCCGGGCTGGCGGTAATAATCGTGGGCGATGATCCTGCAAGCCGAGTTTATGTAAATAATAAAAAGAAAGCATGCGAATATTGCGGTATCTATTCGGAGGAGTATGCACTTCCCGAAAGTACCTCACAGCAGGAATTGCTTGAACTGATTGATACTTTAAACAATAAAACAGATATATCGGGAATTTTATGTCAGCTTCCTTTGCCGGCTCACATTGATGAGCAGGCAGTAATAAATGCCATAAATCCCCGAAAAGATGTAGATGCTTTTCATCCCGTAAACGTCGGAAAAATAATGACGGGGGATTATGATTTTGTGCCGTGTACACCGGCAGGCGTTATGGAACTGATAAAAGAGTCGGGCATTGACGTTTCCGGCAAGGAATGTGTTGTTGTGGGACGCAGCAACATAGTCGGAAAGCCTATGGCAATGCTGCTGCTCCATAAAAACGGCACTGTAACGATCTGCCATTCAAGAACGGCAGATTTGAAAGAAAAAACACAAAATGCCGATATACTTGTTGCGGCAGTGGGTAAGCCTGAGTTTATAACGGGCGATATGATAAAAGAGGGCGCGGTGGTTATTGACGTTGGTATAAACCGTGTTGCACCGAAAAAGCTTGTGGGCGATGTGGAATTTGAAAGCGCTGCGGAAAAAGCCGCGGCAATTACACCCGTGCCCGGCGGTGTCGGTCCTATGACCATTGCAATGCTTATGAAAAATACTGTGAAAGCGGCAGTGATAAATAATACAAAATAAAGCGTGTACATAAATTCGTTATGAGCAGCTTTAAAAAATTTAATTCGTTTTATACACGCACTCAATTGATGGCATGCTGTTTATCTGTAACATCTCTCTCAATTGTATGCTATCAATTGAGGTGCGTGTTATAAAAAATAACAGTGCGTGGCTCTTATGAGCCGACGCACTGTTTATTTTTAAAAATTAATTTTTTTCCATGCGGCAGAAAAGATTGACGGCTTCCGTGTGTGCCGGTTTATCTGTACTGTCTTTTTTGTGTGAGTAAGCGCATATGCGGCATTTCTGCCCGAAATAACCGAATGCTCTGCGGTAAATGACGGTTCGCCGTCTATGTCGGTAAGCTGCCCGGTCAAGGCGAAATTAGATGTATTTTCCAAAGTAACGGGAAGCTTATCTGCGGTATGCTGTGCCGCAGCCGCAAACGGCAGATAACACGGAATAACATTTACGGTTTCATCGGCAATACTTTCCCAGTCCTCGCGCATATTCAAATGACAAATCAGCTCATACAGAATTTCAGCTCCGCAGCAGTCCTTCATCGGCTTTTTTACATAATTGCCTATGCGGTCGGGATACATGCCGAAGCCGGAGAACACATATGTGCCGTTCTGAGCGGTAAACCGCGGCTGCGCATCGGAAATAACGGTTATACCCCATGCGGAATCCCTTAAATGTACTTTTGCCGCAGAACTATCGGCAATTTCTCTCACATATTTTTGCGGACGGTTGCTTTTCATTGTAACCGTAAAGCTTTCAAAAGCATTCTTTTCGCTTGCTTCAAGGTTGTTAAGCACGTCTGCAAATACTGAATTTTTATCCGCAAGGGCATTAAGCAGATTTTTTGCCGGAGTATTTGTGCTGCCACGCAGCGGTGCGGAGGCAAAATCTCCTGCCGCATAGCCGTCAATGGGAGAGCCTGCGGTCATAATGCATATATCCGGGCTGTTAAGGTATATGGTTTTTCGCGTTCCGTTATCCGTAATATGGAGTGCGGAAACGGTAAGTGAATTATCTTCAAAATCCAGGTCTGTAACTTCGGCACCGGTTTCAAAGCATACCCCGTGCAGCGAAAGATATTTAATAAGCGGTTTTATAATGCTTTCATTCGTGTTGTAAGGTGTTCTCAAAAGCTCGGGCTTTTTACCGCCGTAAGCAGCGTTAAATACATATTTACTCATGCAGTCCTTAAATTCTTTCAGATTTGAGGACTGTTTGATATACAGATTGCATGACCATATGTTCCAGAAGTCGGAATTAAAGAATTGTGAGTCAAACCAATCCGAAACGGTCATAGTCCGTATTTCGCTGTCGGATGTATGCATGAGCTTAAAAAGCTGTTTTCTGTCGCAGCGTTCAAGTCCGCACTCGGGTTTCAAAAATACGTTTCCGTTCTTATCCGCAACAGCAGTGTTTGCACAAAGAGGATTGGTACGGCTGAAATTGTAAATTTCGTCCGCAGCACTTAAGTCCGGATTGTACGCGGAGGGGATAATACTCATAAGGTTCAGGAAATTCTTATATGCGTTTTCATTAAAACACATTTCCGAGAAACAGAAAAATCCGCTCTTATCCGTGCCTGTGTCACGATTGAAGCTGCTTTCAAAAATATAAATATTTTCTCCCGCAAAATTGCACTCATGTATCAGATATACGGCACATGCAAGATTGGATAAGCCTCCGCCGATAAGATAAGCCTTTTTTGCAGGTGAAAGCTTTGCGGTGCGTTTTTCATCAGAACGAAATTTTTTCCTTTTGTTTTTTGCTACGGCTGCGGCAGCGGCTGCCGCGCCGAGCGCTGCACCCAGTGCTATTAAACCTGTCATTTTCTTTTTATTCATAAAAAATCTCTCCTTTCGGGATAAAGACCGTAAAAATGCTGTAATACTTGTATTGTCACCATTATAGCACAAATCTATGTTTTTG
>CAJKHT010000111.1 GCA_905199755.1 uncultured Eubacteriales bacterium
AACCTGTGACCCTCTGCTTGTAAGGCAGATGCTCTCCCAGCTGAGCTAAACTCCCGTGTCATACACTCTCGGCTGACGACAAGAAATATTATAGCAAAGATTAAGTGATTTGTCAACACTTTTTTTTGAAAAAATTTCATTTTTTTGTGTTTTTTTTAATTAAGGCGGCATAAATCGCATATTTATGCTTATTATATCTTAAGGAAACGTTTATTATACCGCCGATAATTACCTTGATTTATTTGTAAAACGGGATGTAAAAAAAGTCAATTGACTTTTTTTACATCCCCTTGTTCTTTTTTATCTTAATTGTGCATTTAATGCTTTCTCAAGGTTTTTAACTATTTTGTCGTGTAGGTTGTCCGCTTCTTCGCCCGTGAGACTTCTGTCGGGAGCGCGGAATGCAGCCTTGTACATAACGCTCTTTTGACCGTCGGGAATCTGTTCGCCCTCGTATACATCCGAAAGCTTTAACTCTTCAAGCAGCTTTCCGGCTGCCTTTCTCATAACTTTTTCTATTTCCGCCACGGGAACCGATTTTTCAATTAAAATCGAGAAGTCACGCGTAACGGACGGGAATTTCGGCAGCTTATGATATTTTATTTCCTTTTCGGAGCATTTTAACAGCTCACGGAAGTTTATTTCGCCTACATAGCACGGAACGTCAATTCCGAATTTCTTGCCGACAGACGGATGAATTTCGCCTATAGTACCTATAACGTTTCCGTTTACCGTGATTTCGGCGCATCTTCCGGGGTGATATGACGGATTATCCGTTACGGCGGTATATTCTGCGCCCGTTATATGCATACCGTCAAACAAGCTCTCGCATATTCCCTTAATATCAAAGAAATCAACCTTTCCGTACATACCGAGCGATATTATAAGCTGTTCATCCGGGAGCTGACCTTTTCCGTTCGGAATGAAAATTTTGCTCCATTCAAACATTTTTACCGCAGGTGTACGGTAATTATAGTTTCTTGCAAGTACTTCAAGCATGCTTGCAAGCGTTGTTGTACGCATAACGGACGTATCCTCGCCGAGCGGATTGGAAATCTTTATAACATTTCTCAGCTTGCTGTCGGCAGGAATATTAAGCTTGTCAAAAACGGACGGACTTGTGAATGTATATGTGTAAATTTCACTCATGCCCTGTGCGGTGAGTATTTCGTTTACAACGTCCTCAGCTTTTTGCTCGGCATTCTTCATTCCGCGTGTCGCCTCGCCGGAAAGCAGGGTTGTGGGAATTATATCGTAGCCGTAAAAACGTGCAATTTCCTCGGAAATATCAGCCTCTGCTTCAAGGTCCGGACGGAAGCTCGGAGGTGTGAGCAGCATTTTATCCGTATCGACCTTGACCTCGAGAGTGGTCAGAATACGTATCATTTCATCTGTTGAAACGTCTGTTCCCAAAAATGCGTTTATCTTTTCGGGACGGAAAGGAATTGTAATCTCATCACGGACATTGCCCATAATGTCAATCATTCCTCCGGCAACCTCGCCGCAGCCGAGCTCCTCAACAAGACTGCATGCTCTTTCAAGTGCCGGGATTGTGTTTTTGTAGTCCAGTCCTTTTTCGTAGCGTGATGATGCTTCTGTTCGCAAGCCTGCTTTCTGTGCGGTGAGTCTTACCGATACTCCGTCAAAGGTTGCCGATTCAAACAGTACATCGGTTGTATCTGACTTTATTTCCGAATTGAAGCCGCCCATTACGCCTGCTATCGCAACAGCCTTTTCGGCATCGGAGATAACAAGGTCATCGGTTGAAAGAACTCTGTCCTGTTCATCAAGTGTTTTTATTGTTTCGCCGTTTTCGGCTGTGCGTACAATTATTTTATTGCCCGATAAATTTCTTAAATCAAACGCATGCATGGGCTGACCGTATTCCAGCAGCACATAGTTTGTGATGTCTACTATATTATTTATTGCACGTACTCCGCAAGCTTCAAGTCTTTCACGCATCCATTTCGGGGAAGGACCGATTTTTACGTTTCTTATAAGTCTCGAACAGTATCTTAAACACTTATCCTTGTCCTTAACCTCAATCGAAACAACATCGTTTATGTTTTCGGCTGTTTCGGTGAATTTGTTTTCGGGAATTTTGAACGGCTTTTTAAACGATGCCGCGGTTTCCCTTGCCAGTCCGATTATCGAGAAGCAATCGGGACGGTTTGAGGTTATTTCAAACTCAACAACGTTTTCGTTAAGTCCGAATAAATCCTTTATATCCACGCCTATGGGGGTATCCTCCGGCAAGAGAAGTATTCCGTATTCCGGCTCATATCCCAGTAGTGATTCGCTTATGCCGAGCTCATCATGCGCACAGAGCATACCGTTTGACTCAACACCTCTGAGTTTTCCTTTTTTGATTTTAACTCCTCCGGGCAGAAGCGCACCGTTTAAAGCCACGGGAGCAATAACGCCTGCCTTAACGTTCGGAGCGCCGCATACTATCTGCAAAATCTCGCCCGTACCCGCGTCAACCTTGCACACGGAAAGGTGGTCGCTGTCGGGGTGCGGCTCACATTCAAGCACCTTACCCGTAACTACGTTATCAAGCTCTTTTCCGAGGTATTCCACACCCTCAACCTTAGAGCCTGTCATTGTCAGTTTATCTGCATACTGCTGCGGCGTAATACCCGTTATATCGGTATAGTCGCTAAGCCAGCTCATTGGTAATTTCATAAATCCATACTTCCTTTCCGATTAAAACTGATTTAAGAATCTCTGGTCATTCTCAAAGAATAACCGCAAGTCATCTATATCGTATTTACCCATTGCAATTCTTTCAAGACCTATACCGAAAGCAAAGCCCGAATAAACCTCGGGATCGATTCCGCAGTTTTTCAGCACCTTCGGGTGAACCATGCCGCAGCCGAGAACTTCAATCCAGCCCTCGCCCTTGCACACACCGCAGCCTTTGCCGCCGCATACAAAGCAGCTTACGTCCATTTCGGCGGACGGTTCGGTAAACGGGAAATGATGCGGTCTGAAGCGTACACGCGTCTTTTCGCCGTAAAGTGATTTTGCCAGCATTTCAAGCGTACCTTTAAGGTCAGCCATTGTAACACCCTTATCAACAACAAGTCCCTCAATCTGATGGAATACCGGCGAATGTGTTGCGTCAACCGTATCGCTTCTGTAAACTCTGCCGGGTGCGATTATTCTTATCGGCGGCTTTGTCTTTTCCATTACACGTATCTGCATAGGTGAGGTCTGCGTTCTCAAAACGATGTTGTCCTCTATATAGAATGTGTCCTGCGTGTCACGTGCCGGGTGGTTCGGGGGAATATTCAGCGCCTCAAAGTTGTAGTAATCATACTCAACCTCCGGACCGTCGGCAATCTGAAAGCCCATGCCGATAAAAATGTCCTTGATTTCGTTCATTGTCTTTGTCAGCGGATGCAGCTTGCCCGAATTATGTTTTCTTCCGGGCATTGTAACGTCCACAACCTCCGCTTTAAGCTTGGCTTTTTCCAAAGCCGCGCCTATTTCGGCTTTCTTTTCTTCTATTTCCTTTTCAAGCTTAGCTCTGACTTCATTTGCAAGCGCACCCATTTTCGGACGCTCCTCTGCGGAAAGCTTGCCCATTCCCTTTAAAACGGCGGTAAGCTCACCCTTTTTGCCCAGATACTTAATTCGTATCTGCTCTAAAGCGTCCATGTCTGCCGCATTTTTCAAAATACCCTCAACCGACGCTTTGATTTCTTCGATTTTTTCTTTCATTGCCATATCCCTTTCTTTAAATAATTATACAAAAAACACTCCGCCCCGTAAAGGGACGAAGTGTGTAAACTCCGCGGTACCACCCGGCTTCCGAAATAACTCGGCACTCGATTATGGATAACGGCATTACCCGTCACAGCCTACTCACGAAAGCTTCAGCCGTGCAGCTCCGAAATGAAGGTTCAGCATCTGACGTTGCCGCACGGACTCACAGCTCAATAATCCGTACTCTCTTTCGGGGCATCAGCGCCTACTGAATTTCTTCATAGCCTTTAAATATTTAACTATATAACTTATATCATATTTGTGCCGTTTTGTCAAGTGTTAAATTCACTGTTTTTGTTCTTTTCCGTAGTATGCCTTTAAATACATTGCCTTGATTTCGCTCATGAGCGGATAACGCGGATTTGCGCCGGTACACTGGTCGTCAAATGCCATTTCGGTCATTTCGTCCAGTGTTTCAAGGAAGTATTTTTCATCAACACCGTAGTCCTTGATTGTTGCTTTTATGCCGATTTTTCTCTTAAGCTTTTCGATTTCGTCAATAAGCTTTTCAAGCTTTTCCTCATCGGTGCTGCCCCCAAGATGCAGGAAGTCCGCAATTTCGGCATACCGTTCCAATGTATGCGGAAATTCATACTGCGGAAATGTTCCCATTTTTGCCGGAGCTTCGGCGGCATTGAAGCGCAGTACATCGCATATTAAAAGTGCGTTGGCTATTCCGTGCGGAATGTGGTAAAATGCGCCGAGCTTGTGCGCCATGGAATGGCATACTCCGAGAAATGCATTTGCAAATGCCATGCCTGCCATGCAGGATGCATGAGCCATTTTCTCACGTGCTTTCGGATCTGCCGCACCGTTTTCATATGCACGGGGCAGATAGTCGAATATAGTCTGAACAGCCTTTAATGCTATGCCGTCCGTAAATTCCGTTGCCATAACGGAGGCATATGCTTCAAGCGCATGGGTGAGCGCGTCAATTCCCGATGCGGAAGTAAGTCCTTTCGGCATGTTCATCATCATATCGGCATCGACAATAGCCATATCGGGCATCAATTCATAATCGGCAAGCGGATACTTTATGCCGGTTTTTTCGTCTGTGATGACTGCGAACGGAGTAACCTCCGAGCCTGTTCCGGCAGAGGTCGGAACGGCTATGAAATATGCCTTTTCGCCCATTTTCGGGAATGTATAAACACGCTTTCTTATGTCTATAAAGCGCATTGCCATATCCATAAAATCAGCCTCGGGGTGTTCGTACATAACCCACATTATCTTTGCGGCGTCCATTGCACTTCCGCCGCCCAGAGCTATAATTACATCAGGCTCAAACGAAGTCATTGCCTTTGCACCCTCAATCGCGCATGCAAGCGACGGATCGGGCGCTACATTATAAAATACCGTGTTTGCTATGTTAAGCTCGTCAAGCTTGTTTGTGATTGCATCTGCATAGCCGTTCTTGTAAAGAAATTCATCGGTTACAATAAAAGCACGTTTCTTGCCGAGTACGGTTTTCAGCTCATCGAGAGCTACACCGAGACAGCCTTTCTTGATATAAACCTTTTCGGGAGTTCTGAACCAAAGCATGTTTTCTCTCCTTTCAGCCACAGTCTTGATATTAAGCAGATGCTTTATGCCTACGTTTTCCGAAACCGAATTGCCGCCCCATGAGCCGCAGCCGAGTGTGAGCGACGGCGCAAGACGGAAATTGTATAAATCTCCTATTCCGCCGTGTGATGACGGAGTGTTTACCAGTATGCGGCAGGTTTTCATGCGTTCGCCGAATTCAGCGAGCTTTTTCTGCTCTGTCACGGCATTCAGATATACGGAGGAGGTGTGACCGTAGCCGCCGTCGGCTATAAGCTGCTCCGCTTTGTCAAGCGCATCGGAAAAATCCTCAGCCTTGTACATTGCCAGAACAGGCGAAAGCTTTTCGTGTGCAAACTCCTCGGAAATGTCAACGCTTTCAACCTCGCCTATAAGGATTTTTGCCGATTCGGGTACATTTACCCCTGCAAGCTTTGCGATTGTGTACGGTGACTGACCGACGATTTTCGCATTCAGCGCACCGTTTATAATAATTGTTTTTCTTACCTTGTCAAGCTCATTTCCTTTAAGGAAGTAACAGCCGCGGTATTCAAATTCCTTTTTGACGGCAGTGTATATATTTTTATGAACAATCACAGACTGTTCCGAAGCACATATCATGCCGTTGTCAAAGGTTTTTGAATGTATGATTGAATTTACCGCCTGTAAAATATCGGCGGTGTCGTCAATAATTGCTGGGGTGTTGCCGGCGCCGACTCCGAGAGCCGGCTTACCGCTCGAATATGCCGCCTTTACCATTCCGGGGCCGCCCGTGGCGAGAATAATGTCCGCTTCTTTCATTATAAGATTTGTCATTTCAAGAGACGGTGCATCAATCCAGCCTATTATGTCCTCCGGTGCTCCTGCATTGACTGCCGCATCGAGAACAATTTTTGCCGCCTCTATGGTGCAGCTCTTTGCCCTCGGGTGCGGACTTATGATTATTCCGTTTCGCGTTTTCAGAGCTATAAGGGTTTTAAATATAGCCGTCGAGGTGGGGTTGGTGGTGGGAATGACCGCCGCAATGACTCCCATAGGCTCCGCTATTTTCTTTATTCCGAATGCAGTGTCGGATTCGATGACTCCGCAGGTTCTTTCATTTTTGTATTTATTGTAGATGTATTCCGCTGCGTAGTTGTTTTTTATAACCTTATCCTCAACAACTCCCATGCCCGTTTCGGCAACGGCAGCTTTGGCAAGGGGAATACGTGCCTGATTGGCTGCAATTGCAGCCGCTTTGAATATTTTATCTACCTGCTCCTGTGTGTAGGAGGCAAATTTTCTTTGTGCTTCTTTCACCTGTGCAAGCTTTTTTTCGAGCATT
This sequence comes from uncultured Eubacteriales bacterium, assembly GCA_905199755.1. GTDB lineage: Bacteria > Bacillota > Clostridia > UBA1381 > UBA1381 > UBA4716. The sequence continues at coordinate 6,638 of CAJKHT010000111.1, forward strand.
TCTACGCTGTCAACCAAATACTTTTCCATAAATTTCATTCCTTTCATGCTATTTGATAGAATTGAGCGTTTGTCTTAATTCAAAGATTGATATTTTTTTGTCAATCTTTAAATTAATTATAGCACATTGTTAAAAAAGTGTCAAGGATTTGACGGCAAAAATATATCCCAAAAAGATGACGAAAATGACATGTTTTTGGGATATATTGCACTATTAGTCAGTAACGGAATACAAAAATTACGGATTGCATTTTTTATGTAAAGCTTTACATAAGCACTGTATTGGAAAGTAATAGATTATGTAAAGTTTACCTCATATTCATAGGCATTTA
>CAJKHT010000112.1 GCA_905199755.1 uncultured Eubacteriales bacterium
CTTGGCATAATTTAAACCTCCAAAATGATATTTTTATTATATATCATCTTGGAGGCTTCGTAAAGACTTTACACAAAATTTGGGATTGACTCATTTTCATTCGTGTATTTTTTCTGTACCCGCCGTATTCGCCCGTTTCGCCTGTAATAATCGCGTGACGTACTGTTTTATTTTTTTCTGTTGGGTTTTGCAAAAGTTCAATTTTCCCTGCAATCTCTTTTGAAAGAACGGGAAAGCCGAATTCTTGAATTATTTTTGCTTTATTCCAAGTTGTACCGTCACTTCTTTTCAGCGGAGGAACATTTATTATTCCGAGTTCTTTATGAATTTTTTGTATGCTTTTATCCTCTAAATGCGAACAACTTATTTCCGGTACATCTATGCGTAAAGATTTTAAAAATAAAAATAGTGTTATGCTATCAAGCCCGCCGACGGAAACGTGATAGTCAAGTCCGCGGCTGTCGCACTCTGACACAAATTTTTTTGCGCGTATTTCTGCATATCTCACTTTGAATTCGTAGTCCTGTTTTTGTTTTACGATAAATGAAGCGATTTTTGTGTCTGCTCCGATTTCGTCCATTCGTTCAAGTATATTTTTAGTCACTTTAAAACCTCCTTAGATACTCTGTTGTAGTTGCGGCTCTGTTTCTTCAAGGGTGCGCCCACGGTTCTTTAAACTTTCCGTAATTGTACGCTGTGCAATTTCGGCGGAATACTCCGAACGCAAATTATTGTCAAACTTGCCTGTGCTACCGCGTTGTAGTTCCTTGTAAACCGTTGCTGTGTGAACGCCCAATTTTGCGGCGATGTCCGAAGGGCGTTCGTTGTTTAAGTACATCACTTCAAGCCGCTTTCTGTCATTGTAGGAAAGAAGCTTGTATTTCTTTCTTGCCATAGTGTTTAACACCTCCAAAATTAAAAAAATAATGCGAAAAGACATTTAAAATCTTTTCGCATTTAATTATGTAATTTAAAAGGCAACTTCATAATGCATAATTTTCTTGACTTTTTTAGATTTCAATGCTATAATAGCAGCAGATATAATTGCTGCCTGTTATATGAGAAAGGAGCAAGTCAATATGCCAAAAGTACCATATAATAAGCGCTCAGATGGAAGATATTATAAACAAGTAGTTATAGGGAGGGATGCAACCGGAAAAAGAAAAGTAAAAACTTTATATGATAAAGATTGGAAAAAACTTGATAAAAAAGTGCGGGAATTTCAGACCGGATTTACGCAGGGAATATATATAGAGGAAGATATAACATTTGGTGAATGTGCGGAATTGTGGCTTAAAAGCAAAGTAAATATTGCAGACTGTACAGTACGACAATATAAAAACTACATGAACTATTTTTCGCCTATTAACCATATGAAAATAAAACAAATAAAACCGATGCATATTCAAAATATTTTTAATGATTTGACAGTACGTGGAATTATTAGTACACAAAAAAATTTAAGATGTGCTTTCTTGAAACAATTGTATAGATTTGCAATTAATAACAATTTTGCAGATGTGGACTTAAGCGATAAAATTGTCATTAAAAAAAATACAAACAATAAAAGACGTGCATTGTACCAGTGGGAAAGAGAAGGAATTTTAAGTTTTTTAAATACACAAAATCCATCTCGGCAGATTTTAAAATACCAAGCCATCACGGCCTTGCTGTTTTATACCGGAATTAGAGCAGGTGAATTGTTAAGCTTAAATTTGAAAAGAGATATATCATTCGAAAATAATACAATGACCATTAATCACACAACAATTATGGATAAGAATTGTAAAGCAGTGGAAAAACAAGGAACCAAAACACGTAGTAGTGATGATGGCAGAACTATTCCAATTCCACCGCAGCTAAAAAAAATACTGGAAGAATATATAAAAGAATATAATATTACTGATTATCTTTTTTTGACCCGTCATAACACCTTAATAGGTGGAGAACATTTAAGTGTCATATGGAAGTCTATTCGAAAGAAAATAAGTTTATACATTCCGAATCATCCACAGCTGGAAATCACGCCGCATTATTTAAGACACAACTATGCTACTGAGCTAATATATGCAAATGTACCTCTAAAAACAGTTCAGTATCTTATGGGGCATAAAAATATTCAGATGACAATGAATATTTATGCAGATGTCAGGAAAGATGATGAAGGCGTTAACGAAATGGTTAGGACGGTATGGAATTAAAAAGTATGTCAAAAGTATGTCAAATAGAATTTTCCAAAAAAATGCATAATGAAAAAGCCAGTGTTTATGCGGAATTTGAGGCAAAAATAAAATTTTATTAATATTATATAGTATAATAAATATAACAGCATTAAAAATTACGTTTTGCTTTGTGCGGTATTTGTTGTGCCGGCAAAGCTTCGGACGGAGGACTGTAGTATGAGAATAGAAAGACTGACCGATAACAGGGTGCGTGTTACCGTAACCGCAGCCGACCTTACCGGACTTAATATACGGGTGGAACAGCTCCGCCCCAATTCAAAGGAGCTGCATACATTTTTGTTCAGCATTATGGAAACGATACGCTCGGAAACGGATTTTAATCCGTACAGCGGTCAGGTGGTGGTTGAAGCAATGCCGTCAAAGGACGGAATAAGCATTATTGTAAGTAAGCTGAATGAGGAACCGCTGCCGATTGCGCTGAAAAAAAACCGAAAGCTTAAGTCGGTAACGGCAAAAATCAAGATGAAAGAGCCGTATATATTTGTTTTTAAGGATATGACGGATTTTTGCGGTGCGGCGGTGAGGCTCGAGAAAGATGCAATTCTTAAGAGTTCATTGTATAAGCTGGAAAGCAGTTATTGCCTGATTTTAAACGGTGCCGAAAAATTTAACCGCAGTGTAGGTGTACTGAGTGAATTTGCTTCGCGACGTGCAAGACCGAAACTCAGAGTTCCGTTTATACAGGAGCACGGAAAGCTTATTGCCGAAAATGAAAAGCTTTTGGATATGACTGACGGGATTAAGAGCCTGGGAGAATTTTAAGTGTACATACTGCAAAAATATTCAGACGGTTTAAAATAAATAATCGTCTGCTTTTTTGTTGCCCGACGGACAGGTTTATGGTATAATAGATAGTAAATTTATTGGAAAGAGAAGTTATTTTATGATAAGGATTTCGGATATAAAGGTTTCGCCCGGATTTGATGAAAGAAAATTAAAGGAAACGGTACAGAAAAAATACGGAATTAAAAATATAAAATCCTTTTGCATTGTGAAAAAATCCATTGATGCGCGAAAGAAAAATGCGGTAAAGATTATTTACAGTGCAGATGTAAAAACGGAGAATGATAAAAGATACATCGGTAAAAATATCTGTGAAATATCGCAGGAAAAATACAGTTTTCCGAAATGTATAAATAAAGAGAAAAAAGTAATTATAGCAGGAACGGGGCCTGCCGGGCTGATGTGCGGTCTTATGCTGGCACGTGCGGGAATAAATGTAATAATGCTTGAACGCGGCAAATGTGTTGAAGAAAGAAAGCTTGATATTCTGAATTTTTTTGAAAACGGAAAGCTTAACGAAAATTCAAATGTGCAGTTCGGGGAGGGCGGAGCCGGCACTTTTTCCGACGGCAAGCTTACCACGGGAATTAATGATTTCCGCATAAGAAAGGTTTTGGAGGAATTTTACGCACACGGTGCGCCGGAGGAAATATTATATTTGTCAAAACCGCATGTAGGAACGGACAACCTTTATAATATGGTAAAAAATATACGTAATGATATGCTGGAGCAGGGCGGAGAAATAAGATTTTCGCATACGCTTTCCGATATTGTAATAAGCGGCGGAGCGGTAAAGGGTGTAAAAGTCAGCCATAACGGCAATGAATACGAAATTGAAGCCGATGCTGTTGTGCTTGCAACAGGTCACAGCGCACGAGATACATTTGAAATGCTGAAAAAACATAATGTTCCCATGGAACAAAAGGCTTTTTCGATAGGGGTGCGTATAGAGCATAAGCAGCAGATGATAAATGCGGCACAGTACGGAGAATTTGCGGATTTCCTCGGTGCGGCGGACTATAAGCTTGCGGTGCATTTGCCGTCGGGCAGGGGAGTGTATACGTTTTGTATGTGCCCGGGAGGCGAGGTTATAGCATCGGCATCGGAAAAAGGCGGTGTGGTTACAAACGGCATGAGCATGTATGCGCGTGGTAAGGAAAATGCAAACAGTGCGGTGCTGGTAAATGTGTCGCCTGCCGACTTTAAGAGTGATGATGTGCTTGCTGGAATGTATATGCAAAGAGAGATTGAAAGAAAAGCATATCTGGTAGGCGGAAAAAACTATAAAGCACCTGCGCAGCGCGTGGGAGATTTTCTGGGCACAGGCGCGGAAAATAATGTTGTTCCTACGTATAAGCCGGGCGTGGTGTGGTGTGAATTGAGTACAATTCTTCCTGCATTTGCGGTTGACTCACTAAAGGAGGCATTACCGCTTATGGATAAAAAGCTGAAAGGCTTTGCCTCACCGGGCGCGGTTATGACAGCTCCGGAAACACGCTCATCATCACCCGTGAGAATTATACGGGATAAGGAAAGTCTGCAATCGGAAATTGCCGGATTGTATCCGTGCGGCGAGGGAGCAGGATATGCGGGCGGCATAACTTCTGCGGCGGTTGACGGAATAAAAATAGCCGAAAAAATAGCGCAAAGCAGATAAACAACTTGAATTTTTCGGAAATGGTGGTATAATTATCAAAGCGGAGGTATGAAAAAAATGAGAATAAGAATATTTGGGGCGGCATTGATAATATCAATGCTCACATGTGTTACCGTTTCATGTGCGGCAAAATTCGATGATACGGAGGAAAACGCATGGTATTATGATGCAGTGAATTATGTCTGCGATAAAGGCTATTTCAGCGGAGTGTCCGAAACCGAATTCAAGCCTGATGATAAAATGACAAGAGGAATGTTTGTAACGATTTTGGGAAAAATGCAGGGAATAGACACCGCGAATTATCAGGGCAGCGCATTTTCCGATGTTCCCGAGGGCGAATGGGACGCACCGTATGTTTCGTGGGCGGCACAGCTGGGAATTGCAACGGGGTATAATGACGGCTGCTTCCATGCCGAATATCCGATAGATAAGGAAGAATTGTGCGTGCTGACAGCGAGATATTTAAAGTCGGCAGAAAAAAATCCGACGGATAATCCGAATGCATTGAAATCGTATTATGATGAATCTGTTGTGTCGGAATGGGCAAAGGACAGTGTTGCACTGCTGCGCAGCTCGGGAGTCATACTCGGCGATTCAAACGGATATTTCAGACCGCGTGAAAATGCCACAAGAGCGCAGACAGCAACAATTATTATGCGCCTTGCAAGGGTTCTGGAGGGCGAAGTGCTTGATATTCCGCCGTTAAGTGACAGAGCGGAGGAAATATTAAATCAAATGTCGGTTATAGAAAAAGTATATCAGATGTTTGTTGTTACTCCCGAGGAGCTTACTGGCGCGTCCGTGGCAACACAGGCAGGAAGGGTTACGCAGGAAGCACTTGCGATGTATCCTGTCGGCGGAGTTATGTATAAAGCACAGAACCTTATTAATGCGGAACAAACGCAGACAATGATTGAAGGTACAAAAGAATATTGCAAAATCAAGCCGTTTATAACGGTGGACGAAGAGGGCGGCGCTGTTGCGAGAGTGGCTCAGAAGCTGGGAACAACTAAATTTTCGCCTATGTATTATTATCGCAATGCAGGTACGGACAAGGCTTACGAAATAGGTGCAACGCTTGCAAATGACTTAAAGCAGTTCGGCTTTAATCAGGATTACGCTCCCATAGCGGATGTGTGGACAAACTCAAAAAATTCCGTAATTGCATCAAGAGCTTTTTCCAATAATCCCGATAAAGCTGCGGAGATGGTAAGTGCGGAGGTCAGAGGAATGCGTGATAACGGCATGATTTCGACAATAAAGCATTTCCCGGGACACGGCGATACGGCTGAGGATTCGCACAGCGGCAAAGCATACAGCTATAAATATCTTGATGAGCTTATGTCATGCGAATTTATACCGTTTAAAGCAGGCATAGCGGCAGGAACGGATTTTGTAATGTGCGGACATATTGTGACGCCGAATGTCGATGAAAGCGGTTATCCGGCAACTATGTCGAGAAAGCTTGTGACCGATATACTCCGCGGTGAGCTCGGCTTTAACGGTGTTATCATTACCGATGCGCTGGATATGCATGCTGTGAGCAGTTATTATACATCTGCCGAAGCAGCAATCAACTGTATAAATGCAGGCTGTGATATGCTGCTTTGCCCGGATACAATGACAGAGGCGGCATCGGCGGTGATTGATGCGGTAAATGACGGAACAATCAGCGAAAACAGAATAAATGAGAGCGTAAAAAGAATACTTAACAAGAAAATAGAGTTCGGAATAATAAAATAAATGTTGCAAAAACGGGTATAAAATGATATAATATTAAAAAAGCATGCCGCATATGCGGCAGAAACGGAGAGAATGCTATGAAAAAAACAGTTTCGATTTTTGCTGCGGCGGCAATTATTGCTTCAATGTCAGCCGTGTCGGCACAGAATAATACACCCTCTGTTACGGTTAACGGTGTAAAGCTGGAGTTTACGGACAATGTAACACCGTTTATTGATGAGCAGAGCGAGAGAACACTTGTTCCGATGCGCGATATATTTGAAGCGGTAGGTGCCGTTGTGCAGTGGGACGAGTCTACACAGACGGTAATTGCGGTTAAGGACAGTTCCTTTGTAACCTTGCAGATCGGTTCTGAAAAGGCATTTGTAAACAGTGAAGAAAAACAGCTGGACGTTAAAGCGCTTATTAAAGATGACAGAACTTTTGTGCCGCTGCGTTTCGTTTCCGAGGCACTCGGTGCAGATGTTGAATGGGACAATGATAACTATACAGTTGTTATAAAAACAAAATAAAAACAAAAAAAAAA
>CAJKHT010000113.1 GCA_905199755.1 uncultured Eubacteriales bacterium
ACGTACGCGGCGCACGAAAAGAAAATCCGTTATACATCAAATTCTGAAATTTTTCGGGAAATGATTTACGGATAACAGATTTTTCCGTACTTATGTACGAAAAAATAAATTTACACAAAAGATAAAAATTCCGGTTCCGCATATTTTGCGGTATGCGGAGCCGAAATTAGAAATTTCGGACGCGGAATTATGAATTTATGTTTTATACAGAAAAATTGATTATAGCAGCAGAAAGGCGGGAACGCATATGAATTTGGTATTAATGGGCCCTCCGGGAGCCGGTAAAGGCACGCAGGGTGAAATTCTGGCAAAAAAACTCGGTATAGACACTATATCAACGGGTGTAATGCTGAGAACCGCCATAAAGGAACAGACAGAAGTCGGTAAGCTTGCCGAGCAGTATATAAATGACGGAAAGCTTGTTCCCGACGATGTGATTGTTTCAATAGTAAAAGAACGCTTAAGTCAGCCTGACTGTCAGAAGGGATTTATCCTTGACGGATTTCCCCGTACAACTGCACAGGCAGAGGCATTGACGGCTTCGGGTGTTAAAATTGACAAGGTGCTGTCGCTGGAGGTTGAGGACGATGTTATCGTCAAGAGACTTTCGTCAAGACGTGAGTGCTCAAAGTGCGGCGCTCCGTACAGTACATTGTTTAACAAGCCTCAGACAGAGGGCAAATGCGACAAGTGCGGCGGTGAGCTGATTCAGCGTGCCGACGATAACCCTGAAACCATTATGAAGCGTTTAAGCGTTTATCATGAACAGACAGAGCCGATAAAAAGCTATTATGAGAAGCTCGGACTTCTCGTGACGGCAGACGGTGAGCATGAGCTTGCCGATACGACAAAAAATGTCATGAAGGCTCTGGGACTTGAGGAGCTTGAATAATGATTACTGTAAAATCGGCTTCTCAGATAGAAAAAATGCGTAAATCATGCTTGCTTACAAAAGAGTGTCTGGAGCTTTTGGAACAGCATATAAAGCCGGGCGTTAATACAAAGCAGCTTGATAAAATAGCATATGATTTCTATAAATCAAAGGGTGCAACCCCTAATTTCCTTAATTATGAAGGTTATCCGGCAACTATCTGCGCATCGGTAAATGATGAGGTGGTTCACGGAATACCGAATAAGCACTGCATATTAAAAGACGGAGATATAGTGAGTATTGATCTCGGCTGTATCCTTGACGGCTGGCATTCGGATGCTGCAAGAACATTCGCTGTCGGCAATATCAGCGCAGAGGCGCAGCGTCTTATAGACGTAACAAAGCAGAGCTTTTTTGAGGGAATAAAGTATGTAAAGCATGGTGCCAAGTTGGGTGATGTTTCATCAGCAATTCAGAAATATGTTGAAAAAAACGGCTTTGGAGTTGTACGTGATCTGGTAGGTCACGGAATAGGCAGAGAAATGCACGAGGACCCCAGTATTCCGAATTTCGGAAAAGCAGGTCACGGCGTTAAGCTGGCGGCAGGTATGGCGCTGGCAATCGAGCCTATGGTAACCGAGGGTGATTATCATGTATGTGTACTTGATGATGACTGGACTGTGGTTACCGATGACGGAAGCTTGGCGGCCCACTATGAAAATACCGTGATTGTAACTCGTGACGGTTGTGAAATATTAACACTTTAAGAGGTTTGATATGGAAATAAAAGCAGGGTCGGTAGTGCGCTCAACAGCAGGGCGCGACAAGGGCGGCTTATTCATAGTTATGTCTGCCGATGACGTTTATGCGTATCTGGCAGACGGTGATATGAGAAAAACAGACCGTCCGAAAAAGAAGAAGCTCAAGCATATTCAGGCGTCTGAAAAATCCTCGGAGTTTATTCATAATAAGCTCACGGCGGGGCAAAAGGTTACAAACGCTGAATTGCGAAAAGCATTAGCGGAAATGGTTCTTAGGTAAAACGGCCTATAGGAGGAAATAATGGCTAAGGATGATGTTTTGGAAGTAGAGGGTACGGTTGTAGAAACTCTGCCGAACGCAATGTTTAAAGTAGAGCTTGAAAATGGGCACCAGGTATTGGCACATATTTCAGGCAAACTGAGAATGAACTTCATAAAAATTCTTCCGGGTGATAAAGTGACTATGGAAATGAGTCCTTATGATCTTTCAAGAGGAAGAATTACATGGAGATCAAAGTAAGGATGAGGAGGTAATTATAAATGAAAGTACGTCCGTCAGTAAAACCGATTTGCGAAAAGTGCAAAATCATAAAAAGAAAAGGCAAGGTTATGGTAATCTGCGAAAACCCCAAGCATAAGCAGAAGCAGGGCTGAAGCCGCCGCGGCATTGCCGCTTGATTTAAGGTTATAGCCTGTTAAATCAGGTTTATAATAGCAACACACTATATAAAATTTTTGATGATATCTTTAAACGGAGGTGTAGAAAAGTATGGCAAGAATAGCAGGTGTTGACTTACCAAAGGATAAGAGAGTCGAAGTTGGTCTTACCTATATTTATGGTATTGGTCTTAAGAGTTCACAGAAAATTCTCGCTAAGAACGGAATTAATCCGGACACAAGAGTAAAGGATCTCACTGAGGCAGAAGTAAATAAGCTCAGAGAGACAATTGACGCTGAATTCACGGTTGAAGGTGATTTGCGGCGTCAGGTAGCGCTGGACATCAAGAGATTGATGGAAATCGGCTGCTACAGAGGAATCAGACACAGAAAAGGTCTGCCGGTAAGAGGTCAGAACACTAAGAACAATGCAAGAACCCGCAAGGGTCCTGCAAGAACTATTGCAGGAAAGAAGAAATAAAGGAGGGACTAAGCTAATGGCAAAGGTAGCTAAGAAAACTACGCGTACTCGTCGCCGCGATAGAAAAAATGTAGAAAAAGGCGCAGCTCATATCCGCTCAACCTTTAACAATACAATCGTTACAATTACAGATACAGCCGGAAATGCAATTTCATGGGCAAGTGCCGGGGGCTTAGGCTTCAGAGGCTCAAGAAAGAGCACTCCGTTCGCAGCTCAGTCGGCAGCTGAAACTGCTGCAAAGGCTGCTATGGAGCATGGCATGAAAACAGTTGAGGTTTATGTAAAGGGACCGGGTGCAGGTCGTGAAGCAGCAATCCGTGCTTTGCAGGCAACAGGTCTTGACGTTACTATGATTAAAGATGTAACGCCTATTCCTCATAACGGATGCAGACCTCCTAAGAGAAGAAGAGTCTGATTGTATTATTTGGTAAAGGAGGATAAAGAGCATGGCAAGAAATACACAGCCGGTACTGAAGAGATGTAAAACTTTAGGTATAGAACCGGGAGTTATGGGTATAGATAAGAGTTCAAACAGAAATCCGAAGCAGTCGAGAAAGAAGCAGTCGGAATACGGTCTTCAGCTCAACGAAAAGCAGAAGGTTAAGTTCATTTACGGTATTCTTGAAAAGCAGTTCAGACATTACTATGTAATGGCGACAAAGAAGAACGGCGTTACAGGTGAAATGCTTCTTCAGCTTCTCGAATCGAGACTGGACAACGTTGTTTACAGACTCGGTCTTGCTAACACAAGACGCGAAGCAAGACAGATTGTAAATCACGGTCATATTACGGTAAACGGTTCAAAGGTAGACATTCCTTCATATCTTGTTAAGCCGGGCGATGTAATCTCAGTAAGAGAAAAGAGCAGAAACTCGGTAAGAATCAAGGAAATCGTTGAAACGAACGCAAAGAGAGTAATTCCCGCATGGCTTGATATGAACAGAGATACTCTGACAGGCAAGGTGTTAAAGCTTTCTGACAGAGAAGACATTGATTATGATGTTGAGGAACACCTCATCGTCGAGTTGTACTCGAAATAATCGCATGTCACCCTCGGTAAGTGGATATAATTACATGTTTGCAGCAGCTGCCGCATAACTCGGAAATTTACAGCGGCAAGCTCATTTTTAGAAGGAGGGTTCTGAAATGATAGAAATGGAAAAGCCAAATATTGACTGCGTCGAATTGAGCGAAGACGGAAGATACGGCAAATTTGTCGTATCTCCCCTCGAGCGCGGCTACGGCACAACGCTCGGCAACTCTCTGCGCAGAATATTACTTTCATCATTACCTGGTGCTGCGGCTACGTCAATCAAGATTGACGGTGTCCAGCATGAATTTTCAACAGTACCCGGTGTTACGGAAGATGTTGCGGAAATTATTTTGAACATCAAGAAAATGGCGATAAAGCTTCACAGCGATACTCCGAAAACGGTTTATATCGAAGCAAAGGGCGCTCAGGAAATCACTGCGGGCGATATCAAGCGTGACAGTGACGTTGAAATTTTCAACCCTGATTTGCATATTGCTACGCTGAATGATGACGCAAGATTGTATGTTGAAATCACACTGTCTAAGGGCAGAGGATATGTAAGCGCTGAAAAGAATAAGCAGGACATGCAGCCTGTTATCGGCGTAATTCCGGTTGATTCAATCTATACGCCTGTAACAAAGGTTAACTATACGGTTGAAAATACTCGTGTCGGTCAGTATACTGACCGTGAGGAGTTAACGGTTGAATTATGGACAAACGGAACAATCAAGCCGGACGAAGCGGTATCGCTTGCGGCTAAGATTATGAACGACCTCTTAAGATTGTTTGTCGATCTTTCAGATGACGCTAAGAATACTGAAATCATTGTAGAGAAAGAGGAAAACAAGAAAGAAAAGGTTCTTGAAATGACAATTGAAGAGCTTGACCTTTCTGTTCGTTCGTATAACTGTCTGAAGCGCGCCGGCATTAACACGGTTGAGGATCTTACAAACAAGTCCGAAGAGGACATGATGAAGGTCAGAAACCTCGGCAGAAAATCGCTTGAGGAAGTTATTAACAAGCTTAACGGTTTGGGACTGTTCCTTAAAAAAGAAGAAGATTAATTAGGAGGTACTGGATATGCCGGGAACAAGAAAGTTAAATCTTCCTACCGATCAGAGAATGGCGCTTTTAAGAGGCTTAGTAACCAATTTTCTCAAGACCGGTAAGATTGAGACAACTATAACAAGAGCTAAAGAAACACAGAGTATGGCTGAAAAGATGATAACTCTCGGAAAGAAGAATACTCTTGCTTCACGTCGTCAGGCTTTGGCATTCATAAACGAAGAAGATGTAGTTAAAAAGCTTTTTGACGAAATCGCTCCCAAGTATGCCGACAGAAACGGCGGATATACAAGAATTCATCAGCTGGGACCGCGCCGCGGTGATGCTGCCGAAATGGCAATTTTGTCATTGGTAGACTAATAGCTGATAATAGCTGAAATTGAAAAATAATGCTGCTTGAAATATCGCGGCATTATTTTTTTGCTTTTTTGAAAAAAGTCTTGACTTAGAGTGCACTTCAGGTTGTATAATAAGCATGGAGGCATAAGTGTGTGAAAAAATTACGCTTATTGCCGATGATTTTAAATGCAAAAGGAGAAACGATTATGAATAAACCTTATATTATATGCCACATGATGACCTCCGTGGACGGAAGAATTGATTGCGCAATGACGGAGCAACTGCCCGGTGTTGCAGGAGTATTATGATACTCTTGCCGAGCTTAATGCGCCGTCGCGGGTGAGCGGACGTGTAACTGCAAAGCTTGAAATGGCACATACGGGCGAATTTCATCCGGCAAAGGACGAAAGATTGGGTAAAGAGGATTTTTCAAAGGCGGCAGATGCGGATGGATATGAAATTGTTACGGATACAAAAGGCATGCTGCTTTGGGAAGATGACTCAAACAGTCAAAGACCGCTTCTGATAATCACAAGCGAAGAGGTAAACCGTGAATATACGGATTATCTGAACCGCAGACACATTTCATGGATAGCCTGCGGCAAGGGAAGCATTGATCTGAAACGTGCATGCGAAATACTTTCTGAACGGTTTGGCGTGGAAAGAATGGCTGTAGTGGGCGGAGGTCATATTAATGCCGGATTTTTGGCGGCAGGTCTGCTTGACGAGGTCAGCTTGCTTATCGGTGCCGGAATTGACGGCAGAGGCGGTATGGCGGCTGTGTTCGACGGTCTGCCGATGGAGCGCCCCGTAACTCCGCTCAAGCTTACAGATGTAAAGCAATATGAAAGCGGTGCGGTTTGGCTGAGATATTCGGTAAAATAAGAATTAAATGCCGATGAAAACGGCGGAGGGGAGTATAATTATGAAATACATCAATAAAGAAGAATTTGAGAAAAATAACATGTTTAAAACGGGTGTGGAGAATACTGCATATGCAAAATTTTTTGTGGGCGAGTCTTTTCTTAATCCGCTGACCGGTCCGAAAAGCGGCTTATTTGCCGCAAACGTTACATTTGAGCCGGGCTGTCGGAACAACTGGCACATTCATCATGCGGCAAAGGGCGGCGGACAGCTCCTTTTATGTACGGCAGGCGAGGGCTGGTACCAAGAGGAAGGAAAAGCAGCGGTAAGTTTGCATGAGGGCAGTGTAATAATGATACCCGCAAACGTGAAGCATTGGCACGGTGCGAAAAAGGACAGCTGGTTCAGCCATATTGCGGTAGAGGTTTCGGGCGAAAAATGCGAAAATGAATGGTGCGAGCCTGTTTCCGAGGAGGAATATGACAAGCTGTAATGCAAAAAAAAAGGGAGCAAAAAACTCCCCTTTTTTTAATGCGTCCGATGTAATGAGTCAACCCCGAATTTTGTGTAAACTCTTTACGAAACCTCCAAGATGAT
>CAJKHT010000114.1 GCA_905199755.1 uncultured Eubacteriales bacterium
GAAAGACCTTGTTTGTCCATAAATTCTAAAATGACAGCATTAGGGTCAAGCCGCCATAGAAAACGTCCGATATCAACTTCCGCTTAAAACTTTTGCATTTCTTCATAAGAAAGATGCTCCGCATTTGATTCATCCTGAAAGCTGCCGGCAATCTGTGCAACATCTTTGAACATTTTTTCATATTCAGCTACAATTTCAATATCGTTTTCATCTCTGCCTTCCCATACCGGATATTGAACATCGGTCGGAACTTCAAAAATATACGCATACACATCATCTTTGTAAAGCAGTCGGCTTCCGCCCAGCATATTTAATATTTCATCTGCATTTTCTGCATTTGTTTTTTCAATGCGGAATAATGTGCCGATACCGTATTTATCATAGGCTGCCTTTTGAACAAAGCTGACCATATCGCTTGCCGTCTCAACGGAATATTTTCCGCTCCAGCTTTCAGGAATTTTAATCGTATACTCTCCCATAACGATATGATAGAAACCGCTGTAATCAATTATATTTCCGCTTTTGTCATAAACGTCGTATGTAAGCTCGCGAGGTACTTTGTTTTCATCACGTCTGTTTGTAAAACCAAACAACATATAACTTGCATTTCTCAAAGGAATATATGTCGTTGACTTTTTTAATACAGGAGTTTGTTTTAAACCCTGACTGATACCGACATTGTTTTCTATTTCATCAAAATTTTTATCGTGTTCATCAAAAGAAATATGCTTTAATTCTAATTGATTGCTGCCTATTTTCAGGCGATACATTCCGCTTTCGCCTTGATAGTACGCAATAGTTACATCTATTGTTCCGTCATTCCATTTTATATCTGTAATCCCGTCGTCTTTTGAAAAGCTCTTATCAATTACTTCTCTAAGCGGAACATATACCTCTCCGTTTTCGATAAATGGTTTGTTCTTAAGTTCAATTTTTTCGCCGTTATTCAAAATTTCAATAGTGTAATCATCAGTCGTCAAATCGGATAATACGCCGCTTGCAAAAACCGTTGTTGAAAGCATGACAACTGCAATAACGGCGGATAGGACCGACATAAATCTGCTTGTTGTTTTCTTGTTTTTAATCATAACAAATCTCCTTTTCAAAAATTTTTTACCGCTTGCCATTTGTGTGGTAAGCGGAAGCTGTTTGGATTTTCCGGTCGGAAGCAGGGAAAGAATTGTGCTCACATAGCTCATTTCCTCGCTGTCTGTCATATTTTTTGTAACCGACATATCACAGGATATTTCGCACTCGGATGCAATTTGCTTTGAAACATACCACGAGATAGGGTTAAACCAATGCACGCATTTTACAAATTCGGCAAACCATTTATATAAAATATCGTGCCGCTTAAAATGCGTCATTTCGTGGCGAAGTATGTTATGTAACTGTTCTTCCGAAAGCTCCGTTTTCGGCAAAATCAGCGTTGGTCTGAAAATACCTGTTATAAACGGTGACGCAACATTTTCCCACACACGAACATTGATTTTCCTGTCGGTGTACGCTCTTGTTTCGGGGCAGGATATAACCTCGCTGTTTTTGCGTATTTTAATATTCAGCCTTATATACCGTAAAACATTTAAGAGCATTAAAGCTATTGCGCCGATAAGCCATACATACGCTAAAATATTCATTCGGTTATAAATTATCCTATCCCATATAACAGTTGCTTTCTGCAAAAGCTGCGGCTTTTGAGCAGGGGCTGTCTGCACAATATTCTCGGTTGTTTCGGGTTGTTCACTGACAGCTTCTTGTTGTGTCTGTACCGTTTGTGTTGTAATTCTTGGTGCAGGCGTTGTATTAACATTAAACCGCACCGGCATAAGCATTACAAAAAGCACGCACAGCCATATGTAATAATGCCACGAATACCCGAAAAGCTTTTTTGTAATCGGGCGAAGCAGGCTGATAACAACCGCAAGGACAGAGCCGGCAAGCGATGTGATTAAAAGAGCTTTAAATAATTCACCAATCAAGTTTATCCCTCCTTTTTCTCAAAAATCGCTTTCAGTTCACGTATATCCTTTTCCGAAAACTGCTCCTCCTCAAAAAGTGCGGCAACCAAATTTTCGGCTGAGCCGTCAAACAGATTTTTAATAAGATTTTTTACCTGCGATTTTTTATATTCCTTTGCAGTTAAAATCGGTGTGTAATACCACGCCTTGCCCCGTCTTTCGGCAGACAATGCGCCTTTTTCAACAAGCCTTGCAAGAAATGTGGCAATCGTTGTGCGCTTCCAGCCCTTTTCTTCAACGGCTTTTCCGATTGCCGTTGAGCCTATCGGCTCATCTGCTTTCCATACAACCTTCATAATTTCAAGTTCCGCTTCACCTATATTTATGTGTTTCATAAGGCATACCTCCAATATAATCTACTGTTGTCGACATATATAGTCTACCATATTAGACATAGTTTGTCAAGACCTTTTGATGAATTTATAAATTTTAACTAAGTCTTGACACATAAAACTGTTCGGAATATATAAATACATAGCCTGTGTGAGTAATGCGCTGTTTATCGGCGGCATATCCCGATAACAAAAGTTGCCGGCGCAGTCGGTTTTGAGGCTGTATGCAGGCTCTGCCGTCCGGTATCGTATAATTTACTGCTTTTTCAAAAAAAACAAATCCGACAAGGAATAACCCTGCCGGATTTGTTTTCGGTTATGATTATGCTCTTTTAATTACCGAACATTATTTATCATTATAATCAATATAACCGGCTTTATGTAATTCATCCCGGCTATAAATCGGCGGAAGTATTTCCGCACCGTTAAAGTCGTAAACACCATAGACTGTTTCACCCCACGAGCCATACTCGGCGGGTTTTGTTATATCATAGGTTATAATATACTTTCCGTCCTCTGTAATGCCAAGAAAATATCCCGCCTTTTTCGGAAGTTCAAGAATTTTATTGCCGCTCGGAAGTTCGTAAAACTCCGTATGTGCTTCTGTTTGCGGTGCGTCGCTGCCGAATACGGCAATCACAGTCTTTTTGTTGTGTTCAAAGAAATCCCACCGCTGTAACCGTAATCAATGCGGTAATCATATGTTGTCCAGTACATCGGAAGTATAAAAATCGCATTGTCGTCTTTGTCCTCAATCCACATCTGCATTAAATTAAAATAACAGGATAGTTCCGAATTGATTTCGCTGTGATGTGCAATGCAATTTATAAGCCGCATTGCGATTGCAGCCGCCTGTTCCTTTGAAAGCGTTTCTGAAGGTGAAAAATGATTTTCACCCGTTCCGTTCATAATTCCCATTCCGCAGACGGATTTTATTGCGTCCGATGATTCATCTGTCAAAGAATAAGTATCATTAAAAGGCAATTTATACGGCAGCTTTTTCAAATTGCAATATTTGGCAGCGCGGCTTATAATGAGAGCTGTTTCCTCTCTTGTCAGATAATCTGACGGGCAAAAGGTTTTTTCGGTTTTGCCCTTAATTATTCCGCTTTCATACAGAGCTAAAATATACTCGCTGTTTGTATCTTCAAACGGTGATGTCTTTCCCGAAAATTTGGGGTAAATCGGCGTTGATTTTCCGATTTCATCCGAAACATTTGTAACACCGTTCATATAACCGACCGTATTGTATATAAGCTCACAAAATTCTTGCCGTGTAACAGACGCTGTAAAATCGCCGCCGTACATTTCCTGCGGCATTATGTTATACAGAGGGGATTCTGCGTCTTTAATGTAGTAATATGCCCATTCGGAACATTTTCCTATTGTATCTTTTGCCCGGTGATTTTTAATATCATTGAAATCCGTGTCGTTACTGCTGTTAATCAGCGACATAAACGCTGACGGATTTTCTGTCGTATAGAGTGCATATGGCATTCTGCTCATTAAAGCGCTGTATCGGTCAACGCCGCCGCTTTGTCCTATAAACGCGTACGAAATACTTCCGTCTGTTTTTTCGACTGTTATGTATGTACCCTCAAGTGTTATTAACTCCGGCTCAAAAGCCGAGGTGAGAATAAGGCTGTCGCTTATATCATAAAAAGCGTTTTTATCAACATAATCTGTTTTAGCGTTAATTGTTATAGCAACACTTTTGACATCTTCACGGCTCGCACCCAAAAATTGTGTCAGCGTGATTGTTCCGCCGATGGTTTCGGTTTCTGCTGCAAATGTAACCGTAGAACACAGCATCATTATACACAACAGGCTGAATATTATTTTTTTCATCTTGTAAAACCTCCTCTTATTGAATCGTTACATACTCTTGCCAGCGGTATAAAAAATTATCAAAATCGTGTTCGTGAAATGACATCTGTACACTGTATTTTTTGCCTTTCTCAAACGATTTGCCCTTTATTGGAAACACATCATAATTTTTAAGTTCGCCTGCGGAGTGATTTTTTGATACCCATAAGTCCTGTGCAACAATATTGTGTTTATCGTCAAAAACAAGAATGTCCGTGCACTCTGCGTTGTTGGCGGCCAAGCTGCAATTTACGGTTATTTTGTTTCCATCGGCGCTGATTATTTTGATATTGTACCCCTCAACATCAAGGTTTTCATAATTTGTTTCAAAAGAAGCGAAATATCCGTTGTAACGCATCATTTTAGATTCATCATCTATATACTCCTCTATATTGCCTATAATTTCAAGATTTTGTGCAACAGGCCAATCCATACTTTCGCCGGTATCGGTGTACGTTAAATCCTCATTCAAAGTCCTTTCCATAGGAAAACCGATAAATACGTTTTTAAGACTGTTATCTGTATTTAATGTAAAATATATGGCAGCCGTACACTCATAGTCAGTAGGTTCAACCCCTAACTTTTTGTATAAATTATATCCTATACTTGTGCTTAACGGATTATAGTCTTTACAGCCTAAAAACTGTAACCCTGTATATTTATCAGAGTCAAGTTGTTTATGAATCTCTGAACCGATACTATATCCGTCCAACCACGCTAATTTTTGCTGTCCCTTGCCTCCAACAAAGCCCAATGTGTTTACATTGCGAATAATTCCCGAAGAAGCTTCCCTCATCTCATATCTGGAAAGTGTGCATTTAATATTGCCATCTTCTGCTGCAATGTTGTTTTTTAGCCAATCGGGAACATACTTGTTTTGAACATTGATTGTAAATTGCATTCCGTCCCTATAATAAATTTCGTTTTTTGTAAAATGCTCCAAGCCGTCAGAGCCGACCGCCGCCATAACGATAGTTGCACCGAGCATTGTAACGGCTATTGCAATCGACATTACCGCCGCCATAATCTTTGAAATCCGACCGCTTCCCCTGCGGATTTTTGTAAATCTGTTCTGCAATGTCTTTTTGTTTGCACTCATTTTAGTTGTGTATAAATTTTCAAACATTGTTTTAGCTCCTTATCCCGTTATTCCTGTGCTTTCCAGTCTATATATTCCATTTTCAAAGGCTCTTTATATTGCTGTGTGCTTAAATCATATCGTCTAATCTCTTGAAGCTCATCGGAATTTAATATTGTCTGCTTTAACACAAAAGTGTTTTCATTTTCAAACGATAATCCCAAGCGAACAGCAACATCAGACGGGAATGTTTCTAACTGTGCAATTTTTCCTGTTGCCTTATCAATGGAGATACAAGTTTCCGCATTTGCTTGAGTATAATTTTCTATCATACATACCAAGTAATTTCTACTTTCTATTCTCTGCATAATTCTAAATGCATCGTTTTCCAATATCGTATTTAGCGTGTCTTTGTGTGCTCTGCTTCCGGCTTCGGCATTGGTATCAATCGTCAGGGTTAATGTTTCTTCATCAAAGGTTAAACGCCCTAAATAATATGTGTCGTGTGCAACGGCGTCCCACAAAATAGAATAGTCAGCATCTTCGTTTTCAGGTATCAAATAATAGGCAACCGCACGGATTGAAATATACGAGGTATCTTCAAGCAGCAAAACAGGCGGAGCCCAAGCGTTACTGTATTTTTCGCTGCCTATCTGACAATACCATTTCTCTCCATTTTCAGATACAATCTCAATAATAGGCATATTTATATTTGCCCCTGTGGTTGCACCGTAAATTTGCTGTGTTACAGAATCAGTAACCAGATTTTCTTGTCCCTCCCAAGCATAGGACGGGAAGCTTTTTTCGCCTTTCATATAATCGGGCACATTGCTTTTCGGAACATTGTAATGCACATTACAGCCAAGCATTTCAAATACTTTTCGGAGCGGGACATAATAACTGTCGGTATTCAAATACCGTGAGTTTTCAATGTGCTTGATATCTATCGTTTGTTTCTCACCATTCACAATAATTATTCCGTTGTTTAGTTCCCAACCGTCCATTGCCGCCATAACGACAGCCCCGCCGAGCATGGTCACAGCAATAACGCAAGACATTACCGCCGCCATAATTTTTGAAATCCGTCCGCTTTTCCTGCGGATTTTTGTAAACCTGTTCTGCAATGTCTTTTTATTCGCACTCATTTTAGTTGTGTATAAATTTTCAAGCATTTTTTAGCTCCTTTCCTCGACTAAATTAAGAATTGTCTGCATATATAACTTTTG
>CAJKHT010000115.1 GCA_905199755.1 uncultured Eubacteriales bacterium
AAATACTTGAAAGTATAGTGTTTATGCGGATAATCGAAAATTAGATATAAAATTTACATAAAAATACTTGTATAAAAGATAGATTTGTATTATACTGATGTTATGTGAGGTGATTTTAAATGAGCATACATATCAGCCGTACAGAACCCGGCATAAAGTCATATCCGGCACATACTCATGACCGTTGGGAAATAATGACCTATTCAAACGGCATTGGGTATTTGTATACACCCGAAAAAAATTATCCTTTCCGCCCCGGAACGGTTATACTCGTTCCTCCGCATACGGTGCACGGCTCCGTTTCGGAAAACGGATTTGTGAATATATCAATAGGCGGCGATTTTGAAAATATCATATTTTCCGATTTACCTATAGTTTTGCACGACAACAGCCGCAGCGAATGTCTGAAACTGACAGAAATTATATATAATAACAGATTTGAAAATATAGGCTTTTTGTCGAAAATCTGCACAGCATATGTGTATTTTTTGCTCAAACATATCCGTCAAAGCAGCAGCATTGCCCGGACGGTTGATAAAGTCATTACGGAAATTACCTCCAATGCTTTCGATACAGACATTAAGCTTTGTAAAATACTTTCCGAATCCGGCTATGCCGAAGATTACATACGTGCCTACTTTAAAAAAATCACCGGCAAAACTCCGACACAATTCTTAAACGACATCAGAATGGAACATGCTCTGTTCCTTATTGATATATACGGAAAAAATCTTTCCTTTTCTCAAATTTCGGAAAAATGCGGATTTGAAGATTATGTATATTTTTCAAAGCAGTTTAAGACAAAATATCATATTTCTCCGAGAGAATACCTGAAATTAAACGGTTAAAAAAATGTATCCATGTTTTTTCATAGATAAAATCGTGTAAAAAACGTGTATGAGCAGAAACTATCAAAAAGGCGGCAATGACAGAGAGCCGAGCGTGCCTTTTTGCGAAAGAGGAGGAGCAGCCGATAAAGTGAAACTGTATTAAGGATATAAATGCGGCGAACTAGGCAACAGAATTTTTATCGAGACCGACATTGCTCGCTTTAAGCTTTTCAAGTTCTTCCTGCCTTGTCACTATACGATTCTTCCGCCTTTTTCAATGCATTTTTTTGTGTAATGACATTTTTCTCAGCCTTACCTATTTCATCCCGAAATGTTTTAAGTGACTTATTTGCATGCTCCAGACTGCTTTCGCTCAATATGTTCACCTCCTGCGTGTCCCTTATTGCCCGTAAAACATCATCAGATGCGGATTATTGATTATCCTCTCTTCCGTTGTGTCCTGGCTTTCCAAATCCTCCAGCATCATGAATAAATCCGCCGGTGACTGACGGCTTACCTCCTCGGGCATGATTCCGTAAAGCTTAAAAAGCATACTGTATAAATCCCGAAGCTTTCCGCCGCCGCTGCTATCACCGCGGCTTACTCGTTTTTTGGGAAGCACTCGGATATGTATATATCAAATAATTTACAGCATAAGCTTGATTTTGTTTTGATTAACAGGCTAGCCTCTCCTTAATTAGGATAGGTTATTTTCTTTTTTTATCGAGAATTAATAATGTCAGCATTATTATGTACATTACAATAATAATTTCTTCCATTTTATCCCATTCCGAGGGAATAACCGTTCCGTCCCGATGATTACAATATTATTTTACACCAACACCCGACTGATGTCAACTCACATTTATGAGCCGCTTACTGCCACTTCCCATGTGGGAGACTTGAACCATTCTGCTTCAAACTCCTCACGGTCAAGTCCCTGCAGCAGATTTTTTTCGTCCACATAGTAATTTTTAAGGAAATCGGTTTCGGTTTCCTGCTTATGAAACGAAACGGAACGCTTATCCTCTGTTATTGTGCTTATTTCCTGCGGTGCTTCTGCTTCACCGTAGCCCTTGCGGCGGTATAAATCCGCCGCAATTACGGGAACAAGACCTTCAAGCTTTGTCGGTACGCTTTCAATGCGGCAGTAGCCGCATATCATGTCGCGGACTTCATCAAGCAGGAATTGAAGCAATTTATCCTGTTCATTGTTCGCAATGCCTAAAAGCATTTTTAAGCTATCCATATGCAGCACCTCCGCCCGAAATTATGTACCGCTTACAACCGTAGCCGTGCCGGACTTGCGTGCTTTGCCGTCTGCCGTAACCTCCGCAACGGTTATCTTGTGTCCGTTGGCTGCGGTTATTTCCGCACCGTTTGTTATTTCCGTCCATGAAGATAAATCCGCATCATATGTAACCGACGGCGCTGTGCTTGCCGCTGTCTTGTATACAAGCTTATGACCGCCTATGGGATTCGGCGTAACTGTTATTTTAGTGTTGCCGCTTTCTCCCGCTTCCGATGTTACGGTTAGTGTTCCCAATGACGGTATGCCGTTTTTATATGCCGCAAATGCATCATCCTTTATAACAAGGTAACCCAGGCGCATTGTTGCTTTGATTGCGACCATATCCTGTTCCGCAAGCGACAGCGGCTTTCCGTCGGTATCGATAGTTCCCTGAAGAGTTGCTTCCCTAAGAATTTCGTACTTTATGCCTTCGCGTATTCCGACAATACTGTACTTGAAGTCACCTGTTATAACATCAGCCTTTGTGTTATCCCATGCGCCGTTTCTTACAAACTCGATAGGTGTACCGTACAGCTCCGAACCGTTTGTACCGTTTACGTATGCCGGTGCGCCGTTGTTGTCACGCAGCTTGCGCAGCATATTCTTCACTCCCACACGTCCTATAAAGCCGGCAGGATCAAAGCCGTTTTCTTCCACAAGCGCCATTGTATCCGACATTGCAATATCTATATTGCTGTTGTCAGTCACAATCATGTTGTTCTCTGTTATGGCTCTGTCATTAAGCAATGAAAAGTTAATTCCGGCATCAAGTCCCTTTGCCGTATCGTCAATCATTCCGTAATAGCTTTTTTTGTATGCGCTCTTTAACAGCTCACGCATTGCCGGGATTGCCTCACTTGCAATTTCTTTCATGCGTGCGTATATTTCCTTTTCCACCGCACGATAGCGCTCTCGTCTTGATGTATAGGCTCTTGCGGATAATCCGTCACGATTAATATAATACAATATATCTTTTCTCGCCTGTTCGTTCGGTGCTTGTTCCAATGCTCTCAAAAGACGCGCGGTATTTGCGTCCTCCTGTGCCTGTGTAAGAAAATACTCGGCGGTTTCATTATTGCTCCTTATGGTATTAAAAAAGCACGCTCTTATGAACGTGCTTTAGGTATTAAGCTGAGGGTTATCTGTACAATCTTTCTAACAGTGCATTCTGCAATGTTTCTGAAAAATTTATGTTATTTTTTATTGCCTTTTCATTAAGCCATTGCGGAATTGTAAGTGTCTTCTTTACAGATTTTGCGCTGTTCTCGTAACTTTTTAAATCACAATAAATCGGAACAACCAATTCATTCGGATTGTCGGCTCTTACTTTCATTACATCAGAAGCAGGCGGTAATTTTATATCCCGTTCAATAACGGATTCGGCATATCCCTCCAAAGCCTCCGAAGCATTTTTAATGCATTCCTCTATTGTGTCTCCGAATGTCTGGCAGCCCTCCAAATCAGGAAACTCTACCCACACTGCGCCGCTTTCTTCATGAAAAATCGCAGGATAAATTAACAGCATAAATATCGACCTCCAAATCTTTTATATAGACGCTTTTATTTAAGTCCCGTTCGTTTAAGTATCACATTCAGCAGCCCCGGCGGAACATCTTTCCCGTGTATCTGGATTATTTCTGTTTTGTCACCCTTTTTCATAATATGATGACTTCCCTTGGTTCGGTCAATCTTCCAACCGTTCTTTTGCATTAGTTTGAGCAAATCTTTGTCTTTCATTCCCTCACCTCTTAAATACATTATAATACGTATAATACGTATTGTCAATGTTTTTTTCATAAAATTGAATTTTCAATCGTATCAAAAAGCACGCTCTTATGAACGTGCTTTAGGTATTTAATTGTTACACTGCTACTTCCTGCTCAATTATAGGTACTATTCCGTCCTTTTTAGCGTTTCATATATAAACAGCCGTCCTTTTTGCGTCCATTTTGTTTCCATGACTATATCCGGTCTGCCGTCTGTCCGCGTGATATTAATCGTTTTGGAGTGCGTATACCCCATGTTATGATATTTACTGTACAATAACCACTGTCCGCTTTGCTTATATTGAATACCGTATGTATTTAACAGCTTATTCATCTGATTGCCGCTCATGCCGTAATCTTTTGCAATTTGCGTTATGGTAACAAGTCCTTTATTATCAAGTACTATATCAACATAATTTGCTTTAGGCTGTAATTCGCCGATTATCTGCTGTTGCTGATTGTTTACCGTCAGTAATCGCTGCTTTTCGTCTCTTTCGGCTTTAAGCTGCTGAAATACGCTTATTGCAAAATCAGGATTTGAAAGCAGTTCGTCTGTTGCATACATTCCATGTTTGCGGATTGACGGCAATACCTTACTCGTTACCCAATGTTTGAATTTTTTAGCATTGGGCAGCTTGCTTGAAAGGATAAGGCTGTAAAGTCCGCTTTCATTGATAACAATAGTCAGCAATATTCCGTTGATTTTAAGTGTCGGGTTAAGCTGCCGTTTAACCTTTGCAACCGTACCGAGCAACTGTTCAAGCCCTTTTGCCGGAAGAAAATGCGACTGCACGGGAATGATTACCTCATTTGCTGCCGTGAGTGCGTTTATGGTCAGCATACGGTAAAACGAAAACTGTTCCGCTTGACTTCCGTAAAAATATTCAAATTGTATTGACATAATTAAGCACTCCTTTCTCTGTGATTTTGAGTATATAAAAAGAACGCTCTATGTTAAAATAAAGCGTTCTCGATTGGTATCTTATTTAATTTTGACCTCCTTTTTTGCAGGGTGTATTTTTGTCTTTAACTTAACATTACTGTTTTAAAAGACGAAAATCTTGTAAATTTCGTGTGGAAAAAGAACTGAAATATAACAAGACAAATGGCTAAACCCTTGATTTTATGCGGCTTTCACCATTTGTCTTTATTATACCATAGGGGCATAGCCACGCTTCACTTTTAGCGAATAACGGCATTAATATACAAGAGATTGCCCGACGCTTGGGACACAGCAACATAGAGATTACGTGGAATATATATTCACATTTATATCCGCGCGAAAATGAACGCGCAATTAAAATTTTAAATAAAATCGTGTAAAAAACGTGTAAGAACAAAAACAGACCGCATGATTATGCGGTCTGTCGGCTTTGTGGTGGAGATATGGGGATTCGAACCCCAGGCCTGTTACATGCGAAGCAACCGCTCTCCCAACTGAGCTATACCCCCGAATTTATCGTATGCAATTATTATAGCAGAAACCGATTAATCTGTCAAGAATTTTCATAAAGTTTACACCCCTGCATGAATTTAGCGAAAATTCGGGGAGTTGTATTGATACAACATTCAAAGCCCTGACATAATTATAATTATGCGGTAATATAAATACAGCAAGAGGAAATGACATTAGTTGTTTCCTCAAAAAATGTTTTTCTTTTTAAAAGACCCCCACTTTTGCAGAAGCGGCAGTCTTTTTTATTTTCCGAGTTTCTTTATCGTCTGTATGTTTTCTCTCAGCATTTCAAGCTGTTTAGCGTTCATTCCCCGAATATCGTCTAATATAATTTCTAAAGTGCCGGAATCTGTGCTGTCTTTGAAATCCGCAATTAAAGTGTCAACGGGTATTTCCAACGCTTTTGTAATTGCAACTATCGTATCAAAACTTGACCGATGATATCCGGCTTCAATTCTTGATAAATGCTTTTGATTAGTGCCTATTTTCTCTGCCAATTCCTCTTGTGTCATTTCTCTTTGTAATCTGTATAATTGTATTCTGTTTCCTATCTGCTTAAAATCCAAATCCGTTTTCATGGTATATATCCTTTTTATTCTTCCAAAAGCTCAATAGAATTTTCATCGTGAATATTTCCTTTCAAAACACAAAAAAGTCAGACACATCATAGGGAAAAATCCCAAAATGATGTGTCTGACATTAAAATTTCAAATATTCACTTTAAAAGCCGTGAAGCTTACTTATTCATTGCTTCCTCGACAGCAACTGCAACTGCAACGGTCATACCAACCATCGGGTTGTTGCCTGCGCCGATAAGTCCCATCATCTCAACGTGAGCCGGAACCGATGAAGAACCTGCGAACTGTGCATCGGAGTGCATTCTTCCCATTGTATCGGTCATACCGTATGAAGCAGGACCTGCTGCCATGTTGTCGGGGTGAAGTGTACGTCCGGTACCGCCGCCCGAAGCAACCGAGAAATATTTTTTACCCTTTTCGATACATTCTTTCTTGTATGTACCTGCAACGGGGTGCTGGAAACGAGTCGGGTTTGT
>CAJKHT010000116.1 GCA_905199755.1 uncultured Eubacteriales bacterium
GTAGAGCTTTTAAATAAAGTCGGCATGTGTTTCTTCTTTGCACAGAAATATCACAAATCGCTCTCCTTTAATATTTTCTCTATAGTGTTTACAATGGCACTTTTAAATTTATCATGCTTTGCCGTATCCTCAATGTCCGCAAGAGCCTCCATTACTCCGCCGACCGCCTCCTGTGCCGCCTCAAACTTTATATTCAGACGTACCGCCGCATCATCTCTGCCCTTTGCCGCCTCCGACTTCATTTTTTCTATTGTGCGTTTAAGCTCCGCCCTTTCCGCCTCGGCTTCGTTAAGACGCTTCTGCTTTTCCGCTTCACGCTCCTGCGCCTCCTGTTTTTCCTTTGTAAGCCTGTCTATATCAAGCTGAAGCTTTTTCTGCTTTTCTTTGGATTTTTTCGCTTTATCCTTAAATTTGTCAATTTCTTTTTGCAGCGTCGAACGCTCCTCCTCGCGCGCCTCCTCAATCATCCGGACCATGTCGGAATTATCTGCCGCCGCCGGCTCTGAATTTTCCAATTCCTCTATATGCTTGTTAAGCTCTGAAATACGGTCGCTGTACTCCTTATTGGTCCTGTCCGTACTGTCTATTTCCTCCTGTTTCTTTTCTATAGCTTCTTTAAGCCGCTCGATTTCATCGGTTTTGATTTTTTCGTCCGCTTCCTTTTGACTTAACAGCTTTTTAAGCTCCTGCACCGTAGTATTATCCGTTATGTTGTTTTCTTCAACAAACTCCTCACGTTCATCGGGCGGTATTGCCGACAGCAGCAAAAGCTTTGACACTCCCAGTCCCGAAATCGAATGTGAATTTCTTAAATCCCCCCATAATGTCATCTGATCCTTACCGTAATCGTTATATATCTTTATGTAATTCTCAGCCATTCTCTGGGAATAGTCCGTGTTATCCGCACACCACTGCGCAAATTTGCCATGCTCCACCTCGAGCTTTGCCGCCGCAAATCGCTTTCCTATTTCTATTGCCGCATTAAGCAGGGTTTTATTCGCCTGCTCCGTTATGATATTGATTTCCGATGCAAGCCGTTCAAGACTTATATCCTCCGTCACTTCTTTAAATTCCGCCTCGATAATCTTATTTTCCATTATGCCGCACTCCTTTTTTCTTTTATTTTTTTCAATACTTTTTCCTTGTACTTATCCCAAAACTTTAATACCGCAGGCTCCGGTGTCTGATTATACTCCGCGCGTATCTGTACCACTTTGTATGTTTGGGGATTTATTTCCGCTGTTGCCAGCGGACTGTAAAACGAATCCTTTGCCCGGATTGTTACTATAACCGATGTACCCTTTGCCACTTGATCGGCATAATTTGTATATACACAATGATGCAGCTTGTCACCCTCGTATTTCAAATCCTCCGCATCCCGCGGCAGGGTTGCTATATACTGCTTGTCCTCATAATAGAAATCAAATATATTTTCATAATATCGTTCATGGATTTTTACAAGCTTTTCATGGTCTTTCATCATCCGTACAATTCTGACCGCTTCATCATGACGCTCCGTAAGGTTTGCCGGGAACCTTACCTTTGTATCGTCCAAATCCCGGCCGAGAAAATGTGAATTTTCGATATAGTCCTCATAGTCACTCATTACATCATTCAAACCCGGGCAGCTCCATGAATATCTTTTGGGATATATTTTAAGCTGTGTTTCAAAATATTCTCTGTATCTTTTAACGTTTCTGCCGCATGTAATATTAAGCAGCTTTCGCGCATTGCATGTGCCATTTTTATATGCGCCGTATAATTCTTTAAAATCATCTTTTTTAAGCCCGGATATTTCACGGTAAAAATCCACCTCGTCCGCTTCGCTGTTATGTGTTCTGAAAAATCTCAGGTCGGACGGGGTACAGCACAGACATTTTAATATACTTTTTGCTTCCAAATTAAATCGGTCATTACAGTAAAATCCGCCGCGCGTTATATCCTGCACAAACCGATACATTCCCGTTTTTATGAAGGATTCAATTATCGGATACTTTACCGTTTGCGTAAACAGATAATACGGACTGTATCTGTCATTGCGGCAAAGCCTCGCCCACGGTATATATTTCATGTGCGCCGCCTGCGGTATTGCAAATACCTCCTTAAGATTTTTACCGTAAATATATGCATAACGACCACTGAATGATTGATATGATACATCGCAGAAACGGTACTCACCTGTCTGACGGAAATTATCATATTCATATTTATTGCCGCTGTAGTAAAACTCCCGCCGCACCTCATGCAAATATATACTCTTGCTTATATTCTGTGCAAGATCGCCTGTGTAGCTGTTTCGCCTGATGTGAATACTTGCGGAAAAATATCTGAATATTATTTCATTGTTTCCGCTGTCCGTCTTATTACCCTTTTGAACATAGCACACATCATGTTCAACCTGTTCGTGTGTGATTTTTGAATCGGCTATATACATAACCTTGCTCCTGCAGCTCGGACATTTGCCGTATTTCCTGTGTCTTGCACCCTCAACCGTTACATTCTGCCCGCAATGCGTACAATATCCCTGCAATCGTTTGCGTTTTTGATATTTGTAGATTATATATCTGTTTTCGCGAAACGGTACGTCTAAAAGCCATTTTTCAAAATCCTTAGGCAGCGGCTTTATCTGCAGCATAACATCATCAATTGATTTTCGGATTTTATCGTTCCGAAGCTTGATTTTTCTCTTACCTATATCATTCATGTACTTTTCTATACGCATATACAAATTTTCAATATCTTTTTCGTAACTGCCGAGCCACTTTTCCGCCGCCTGTGCGGATTGTGTATCGGTGGTAAGATTGCAGCATTCATAATACGCGGTACTGTATCGGTGGGACAGCTTTGCCGTTGACCGCCGCATATTTCCGTTTTCTATGTACTGGCTGATGTAATCATAATCATCTATGTACGTTCTGAATACCGCCTCATGCGCCGCATTGTATATTGTCACGCATAATATACCGCCATGGTTTACCGCACTGTATATGTAATTCCTGCGAGTATACTTATCATCAGTTTGTGTATCCGATATTTCAATATCCGGGCATTTGTTTATCGGCAATGAAAGATAATATTTTTCGTTTTTCATGTTATCGCCGCCTCTCAGTCAAACAATGATACTATACCGGAGCTGCCGCCCATAGGCTTTTTCTTTTTTGCGGCATCAAATCCAAAGTATTGATCCATTATTGCATATCCCTCTTCATCGGAAAGAACCGCAACTTTTCCGGCTTCGTGCTTTTTGCTTGCGACAGTGCGCATTTTGTCTATTGCTCCGGTAAGCGTTTTATCCTCCAGTCCTTTTAACGTCTCATCGGACGCAGCTTCCGCCATCGGCAGATAATGATTCCATATGCAGCGCATAACGGGATCACCGCTTTTTTCGCATTCATTTTCAAATTTTTCTATTATTTTTCTTAAATTCATGTCTGTACCTCCGTTTTTATTTGACAAATCTCTTGTTTGGTGGTACAATATATATGTTGTTTGGGTATATATATTGTACCGCCGGGGCGCCTTATCGGGTGCCCTTTTTTATTGTGCATCCTATAACTGATTTATGGTTCTGTGATAAGCTGTCACATATTCATTGGCATATTTGAGGGAAATCAGAATAATCTCATTGTCTGTCATTTAAACCACTTCCGTAGGAATGTTGTTTAATTTCCCAATTTTCTCATCTTCTTCAAGCAGCTTCACAATTTCCAATGCAATCCGCCTTGAATTGAGAATTAGCTTTAATTCACCGTTTTCATATACACCATAATCGCAAACTACATCACGCACTTCATATGTCATTCTTCTACCTCCAATAATTCGGGATTATCGTGGATATTGCCGATTATTTCTAAATTCTTGCCCCATATACAACTAAAATCTGTTTGTATATTTTCATCATAAGTAAATGTAAACATAGCATCGCTCTCACAATATCCAATTATGCCAACGGAATCGCCATATTCGCAAATATCCCCCTCAAATATCAGCTTGCCGTTCTTGTCTTTCAGCCCTGTGCATTGTCCGACTGTTTCGGGGATAACTTCAACCGCCTGCATATTTCTCGGCATATTCCGCTTTTTATTGTTTCTACTGCTTTTACAGTCCAATCACTGCTTAGATTTTTCATTTTCATTACCGCCTTTCTGCTTAGTAATTTTTAACTCTGATTTTCCGCATTTTGAGCATTTGTACTCAAATGCCTGCACAAGCCACCCGTCTACAATCCTAAAACCGTACGGAATATGATGTTTTTCAAAAGAATGTTTACAGAATAACTGCTTAATCTTTGTTAATATACGTATCATACTGCACCGCCGCCTTTCAATGCTTGTTCTGCTTCTTCTTTGGTGAAGAATACTATTTTGCCGATGTCAGTAAAAGAAGCATTTGAGTATCTTTCCTTATCCTTTATGAAATATCTGATTTCATTGGAACGGGTAGGCTCGTAAATATTAAAATGCGATGCTATACATTCATATATTTGCTTTGTATCAGGGTGTATGACATACATTATACTTCCAACCTTACACGGCAACACCACAACACCGTTTTCAAGCAGATAATCAGCCATAGTATTTTCTACCAGTTCCCATTCCTCTTTTGCTCTGCCTTTACCATAACCTTGTCTTATCAATTCAATCAATCTTTCACGCTCATTCATTTTTTCGCACCCTCCGTATTCTGCCACTCAATAAACCATTGCGGATATTCGCCCGTAACCCAATCTTGGGCGGCTTGGATTTCCTCTATAGCCTGTTCCTTTACTTCCCGTATTTCCTGCCGTGTATCCTTTTCCGTCATGCTTACGCTCACTATTGCCATAACAATAATCATAAAGCTGAACATTAAGAATACGATTGTCATTTCTTTCAGATATTTGTTGCATCTGTCCCGCTCATTTTTGTTCATTTGATTTATCCTCCTGCTTTTCCGTAAAAAATGTACATTTCTTTTGCCTGCATACCAATGAATTAAGTACACGGCAGCATGTTTTCTTGTGCGGTTCGGGCGGTACATAATACTTGCAGTCCGTCCGTTCTACTATTTTTCTCATAATATTAACTCCTCGTAATTTTAAAAATATAATTGCTTTATCGTTTTTCCGTCACTTCTGGGAATGTACTGCATAAAATCAGGCTGGCTGCGGTAGATAACTCTATTATTGCACCAACGTTGTAAGTCACGTGTTATCTGCGACGCGGTTGATTTGCGATAAATACGTACATCGGGATCTAAGCCTACACTTTGTATGAGCTTGATGCGTCTGTAATCTTCCGCAAATGTTGTGTTGTAATTGGTCAGCACATATACATAACAATTTCTTGCGGTATTATCATATCCGACCACATCAACAAAGGTTTTTAGTCCTTTCATTATAGCTTTTTCATTTTTCATAAAATCAAATGCAAAATGAAACATTTTAACCTTAATTTGCTTTAACATTAATGCAATGTCAGCAGTAATAAATCTCGCGTCCAAACCCTGCGTAAAATCCACTTTTGCGTTGCTGTCTATAAGCTGTTGTAATAATTCTGTTCGGTCTTTGCAGGAGAGAATATTGGCGTCCAGTAAAATTATTTCTTTTTGACCGTTCCAAAATTCTGAAAGGTCTGCTACCTTGCGAGAACAATTACCCTCTTTTTTACTCACTATACAAAAATCGCAATTATTACAACAACCACGTGTTAAGAATCCATACGCTTTATTCTTTGTAAGTTCTGGATAGAGTGAATAATCCGGAAATATATGTTCAATTTCATAAGGCAGGTCTTTATCTTTGTCTTTATGATAGACCTCTTTTCCTTTCTCAACAGTTATAGCGTATCCGGTGCCGCCATATATCGTTTCCGGAGTGTTGAAATTGTACATAACATCACTGCTATATTCACTTCCGAAAATTTTTGACACATAAACTCTGTCATAATATTCTAAAAAATTAGCCCATTCGACTGTATCACCTCTCAATTTATGGTATGCTGATATTTTCATAAGCGGTAAATTCGGAAATTTATGACTATCTATGTCAAATAAACCTATTTTCATATTAATTTTCCTCTTGCAAATATTTTGCATTTGTGATATACTGTGTTCATGAATTTTTATCTGACCGCTTTACGGGT
>CAJKHT010000117.1 GCA_905199755.1 uncultured Eubacteriales bacterium
ACAAGCCAAACCAAAAGTGGGTTGGAGATATTACATACATTCCCACTGATGAAGGATGGCTGTATGCAGCCATCGTGAAAGACCTATGCCTTAAAAAGATTGTCGGTTATGCTTTTTCAAGCCGTATCGACACCAATCTTACCGTTTCTGCACTTGAAATGGCAGTAAACAGGCAAAAGCCTCAGGGAAATTTGATTTTTCACAGCGACCGTGGTGTTCAATATGCTTCCGGCGGATATCGTGAAGCGTTAGCTAAACACAATATTACTCAAAGTATGTCAAGAAAGGGTGATCCGTATGATAATGCCGTAGCAGAAAACTTTTTCAGTTGTCTCAAATGTGAACTTGTACATCATAAGCACTATAGAACAAGGGCTGAAGCGCAAGCTGATATATTTTCATATATCGAGGCATATTACAATGCCGTACGGCCTCAATCGGCGCTTAATTGGCTATCTCCGCTTGCATACGAGCACCTGCTGAGCGTTTATGCCGCGAAAGTCGCTTGACAATGAGGAGCCGATATGATAGACTTGTACTGAGGCGAATCGCCCCCGGGCTGTTTCGTCCTTTCGCCGGAATATTATGTCGGCAGAGGCTTGTTGTCAAGTGAAGCGTGGAATAAATGCGGACGTTTTCGCAAAAACAAAAGAATGATTAAGATTCATTCCGTTTTTTGTAGCTTTTTACTGTCTATTTTTTCGGGAATGGCTCAATTTCCTCAATACCTTTTCCATAGATATATTTTGTCAGGAACGAAAGACCGAGCATTTCATCTTCCAGTCTTGCCATGAGCTGTTCGCTTGACATACCCTCTGCTGAGATTCGGTTATCTGTAAGATATTTTTCTATCAGAAATCTTATCTGTGTTCTCATTTCCTCATCATCTGAACCGAGAACCAGAGAGGAATGTTTTTCGGACATATATTCCTGAACGTCTGAAAGTATCGTTGTAAATTCCATTGTTTTGGTCGGAGCAAAGAACAAATCCTGTGCTGTATTTCTCTCTATCATAGCTCAAACACCTCCCCACATATTTCCTCAATAACTGACCTAAATGCTTTGCTTTCTCTTTTTACAGGAGTATCTTTTAAAAGTTCACCCGTAAGATATTGATTTTCCACCAAATCCGAATGGGGAATCGTGAAAGCCACACTGCCGAGTACCTGTTCTATATTTTCGCCCGAATGAATGCTTTTCACATTATTGGCGACTTTCAGCTGTCTGTCCGTTTTAAATTTTGCATCGCTTATGAGCGGAAGCTGTGATGACAGATAGGATATTGATTTCAGATCACAGTTTATGAGCCGAAGCACACAGTCCGCCTCTATAATTGCCATAGTTGAAAGAATATCATCCGATAAATGACTTGAGCAGTCAATCACAATATAATCGGCGATTTCCCGAAGTGCGTCTATAAGCTGTTTTGCCTGCTCTCCGGTGTATCTCGGATACGAAAACGCATTCTCGCCCTTTAACATTCCTATCAATGAAATATGCTTGTTTTTCTTTAAAGTTATACTGTTTTGCATTATGAGATTTTCCGTCCCTCTTGCCGCCGCCAAAATACTTCCGAGTGATTTTTCTTCTTCTATTTCTGACGGCGGAACAAGCAGCGGCAGCGGCGGTGCATCGGTATCGCACATAAGGAGTACAACATCATCTTTATTCGCTGCTATATAGTTTGTGATTTTCGCCGCAACCGTTGTTTTTCCGCATGACGGACTTCCCCATACTGCAAGCACCTGATTACTGTGCATTTTGCACCTCACCCCCCTCCGCTGCATTTTCAGCCGTATTTTCCTCCTGCGGAGGATTTAAGACCTCCTCCTGTGCCTTTAAGAATTTTTCTGCCGTCTTGCGTTCTCCCCGATAGACAAGCGACATATGAATTGTACCGGTCTTTTCAAGCTCTGCAAGCATTTTTGCCTGTGCTTCCGTTGCAAGAAGCGTCACCGTACTCGGAAGCTCGGATTCATCCTCGCCTACATTTTCAACATCGGCATCTGTCTTGGTTGTTGCTGCAATTACCTCTACATACTGAAGTTCAACCGGAACAACCGTCATTCCCGACTTTTGATAATCGGGTGCAATAACCGAAACTATATCTCCCGATTTCAGTTTTCCCGAAAGACCTGTTGCAAAGCTTTTAAGCGTAACGGAAATTGCACGTTTTTCACCGTCCAGCTTTGCAAAGTATGTATTCTCAACATACGGCGTATCGGCCACCTTTTCTTTCAGAACATAATCGCCTTTAATCATATCCATTGAAGCATACTTTCCGATTACCGATTTTGTGTCGGATACAATATTATCCGGCTGATTGGTATTCGGCATCTTTACCTCCGACACCATATTCTTCGTTATCTCATCTCCGCTTTTTATATCATTTACCACTCTGACAACCGAAACAGTCTTATTTCCCGTCCTCGATACAAGCGGCGAAACCACAAAACAAATTACAAACGCAAGAACGATGCAGGTTATGCCAAGCACCATTCGGTTTTTAAACACATCTAAAAATTTCAAATATCAACACCTCCGTAATATATCCCAATGTTAAAGACGGAATGAACGGGAGTTCCTTTTCGCCTTTTCTTTTTCCTGCCGCCAGACCATAGACTATAAAGATGATACAGCCTGCAATAACTGTCGGCAGCATTTTGTTTATTCCTATCAAGCCCCCAAGCAACAGCGCAGCTTTACTGTCCCCCATACCCATTTTATCGGTTTTAAATGAGGCAATAAAAAATGGGATTGCAGTAATTGCACCCCATAAATTTGATATATTAAATTCGATAAAATAGATCGCAATCAGCATAAGCTGACATACATTCGGAAACTGACGTCTATTTATATCCACCGCAGACGCATATACCATAACCGCTGTAATGCAAAATTCTTTTATTCTGTCCGCCTCCTTCACAAAGGCAAAAATATAGACGGCATCTTATGACACCGCCCGTATTTTTACATATTCAGTTCAAAACCTTTTACCGGATTTTGCTCAGTCCGCATAACCGGCTCCTGAATATTTTTTAAGTATTCCTCAACATTTCGGTATGCAATTCCGTTTTCCGTTTCAAAGCTCTCACCTCTGTAAAGCACAGCTTTGCTCACAATTTGCCCGAACCTGCACTCTGTCTGCTCACACTTGTCAGCATCTGCAAGATGTCGGTACTGATTTGCGTCATATTTATCGCTGTGTTTGATCTCATAAATTCCGCATACATTTTTCTCACGGTCATAGATCACCATATCGAACTCTCCTGCCGCAAATTTCAGCTTAAATACCTTATACCTTTTCGGACTCAATTTTTTTGCGGTTTCCATAAGGACGATATCTTCAAGCATTCTGCCCTTTACTTCATCAAGAATACGGTTTGTGACAAGCTCTTTCATCTGCTCACTCTGAGCGCTGAATAAACTGTCTTTCATCAGCGAATGAACAAGCGCCTGTGCCTGACAGTATCTCATTCCCGGCTGTGTAAACACTATGTTATCGTAAGGTGCCGCACCCGGAATTGTTGTTTCGACCGAAGTATAATAGATTAAGTCAAGTGCTTTCAGATATTCTTTGATTTCCTCTATATGAGTCTTGGTTATACCGATTTTCCGATCCTCACTGTTGCGGATTTCAAGTATATCCATAAGCCTTTGAGTTACCGCCTCAATGTCAATATCGTCGAGTATATCCGTCCGTTTTTCGGGATTTGCCTCACCGCGCAGATTTTTTGCCGCAAGTTTCAAATCATTTGACTTAAAATCTCTTGTCAGAACTTCGAGTATAAATCTGTGGTTCATATCCTCGATTATTCTGTTTATAGCACTTGTCAGCTCACCTGCCTCATATAATGTGTACAGATGCCTAAACTGTCCGCCATCCTCACAGTGCGCAAGCGAGTGCTGTATGTTCTTGCTGATCGCCGTATCGATGTATCTCCTTGTCGATTCATCGCTGCGGAATGCCGATTCCTCCGAGAGCAAATCCTCATCGTCAAAATCAATTTCGCCTGCACGGAGCGTTCCGCCGTATCGGATATACTCATCTATATCATCCTTTTTAAGAAGTCTTGAATATTCACGAAACGGTATAAAGGTTGTGTGGATACTGTATGCTCTGTCATAAAGCTCCTGATTTTTTGCAAGCCAGAAACCCAGTGAGTCAGTACCGGACAGTATGATTTTCATACCCATAGCCGCATACACATCAGATAAAAGTGAGGACGAGTCTATGAAGTCACTCATCAGCGTTATTTCATCTATGAACACATTTCTTATTCCACTGTCATAGAGCAATTGCAAATCCTTATTCATCCCCGCCATTGTATCATCGGTTTCGATTTTTATATATACGGTTTTTGAGAAATCCTCTGCCGTCATATCCTGTATCGTCTGAAACAACATTGTTGTTTTGCCTGTTCTTCTCAAACCGTATATGACGCAGATTCTCGGTTCATTCGGTAATTCCAGAAATTTTTTTATACTGCCAAAGCAGTCACGCCGTTCATATCGTCTGACCGATTCCGTCATTCGCATAAGACTTTCGCCTGCCGACACCTTTGTGTGAAATTCCGTTAAAGGTATATTTTTCATCTTCGGCACCTCCTTTTCAAGAGCTTTCAGCTCTTTCTGCAATTTTCTCCGCAGTTCTATCTGCTCTTGCAGTGTTTCAAGCTCTCCATCTTTAATATATTTGCTTTTTATCTTACCCAGCTCTGTCCACTGATGATAATACCGTGTTTTTCCGTTTATATTTTTCTTTGATATATACCCGACAGGCAGTTCACCGATTTTGGTTTTAAGTTCATTGATTCTGTATGCAACGCTATCCATTCTTCCGCCTCCCTTATCTGTATCCTATTATATCACAGTATAACCTATTTGTCAATAGGTTATACTGTATTTAAGGTTATTGGGGGACTTTTTTTATCGACAGACAACATTTTAGTTTGTATAATCGAACATATCTTTTATCCTTTGTGACAGTGTCGGCATAACCTCTGAATCAATAAGAGCATACAATCCAGCAAGGATCAAAGCTCCAAGAACGATCGCAATAAGGCACACGACTGCTTTTGTGAACCTTTCATTCAACATCACCACATTCAAGACCATGTTCAACTCTCTCCTTTCGCCTTAAATTTTCAATTTTGGTCACAAAAAATCACCCATAATGTATAAGTACATCTGGGTGATGGTTTGAAGATTTCTCAATGAAATCACTCCCTATGTTCTATTTTTTTATAATTTCATACAGTATATCTAAAGGATGGTATTCATCTCCTAAAATACAATTCCTTTTTTGATAACAAATATCCCATTGCTCTAAAACTTTATCATTTAGTTTTATCATGTCATTTACATATTCTGTTATGTCATGCTCCACTTCCAAATTTTTACGAGCCTCAAATATGGCTTTTCTATTATCAAAATGTTTAATCTCTCTTGTCGGTATTTTTTCTCCTATCAGTTTTGTATTTGCCAATTCATAGTATATCCACGGAGATAATGTTTTTTTCTTGTTTGATTTTATGCCATGCAAGTCTTCTTCCCAACACACAGAATTAGGCGTATTGTAAAACACAACCGACTCAGTTGAATCCATCATTTGAGTCAACGCAATCGAAAGCATCATATGAACATGACTGGTTGAATAATTACGTGATTTATAATCATAAGTATCATTATAACTATTTTTACAATACCTTTCATCAATTTCTTTCAAAAGATCATCACAGTAACCCCACACGCAAGAATCAATAAAAGCGGTTAAACCGAACTTATCATGTAGCCACCCGGCAAACGCTTTAACTTTATTAAGGTCATTATGTGAATGAGAAATAAATATATCAGCTTTTATTTGATTATGATATCGGTATAATCCGCAACATAGGTATGTTTTTTTACCTCTTCCAAACTTCTAACCACAACAGCTGTTCCGCCGGCACGGTTAATATTTCTTAGTTGAACCTCCTGCAATGCTGTTTTTGCCTTTGTCGGTTTTAACCTCAAATCCTATGAAATGCCCGTGATAACAGCAGAT
>CAJKHT010000118.1 GCA_905199755.1 uncultured Eubacteriales bacterium
ATTCCCAAAATCACCGTTGCTAAATAAATAAAAGAATTGGTCTACTGTATATTCGGGTGTTGTGTTATCATATTGACTTGTTTTAATAATCGTTACACTATTACTCACCATCTTAATAATATTTCCGCTTTTGTCAAAGATAGTGTAACCTATATTATTTACTCTGTTGTTCGTATCGACCTCCATCATTGGCTCCATTAGAGAATACGGAACATAGGTTAAGTTATCCTTTAAGATAGGAGATGTCTTAATCGAACGGAAAAAAATATTGGGTGTTCCGTTGGGGTCGATAATAAAGTCCGGTTTTCCTATCTCAAATGAAAACTCTATATCTGCAATATCCATCGTTTCTGTTATGACATCTGCTAAATGTACTTCTATTTTCCCGTTATCCCAAGTTATATAGCTTCCGGTATGATTTAAAGTTCCGATATTGGTAAGTGTTTCTCTTAATGGCAAATATACCTCGTCGTTTTCGATAAAAGGCTTATTCGTAAGTTCGATTTTTTCGCCGTTTGACAGAATTTCAATAGTGTAATCATCAGTCGTCAAATCTGATAATATGCCGCTTGCAAAAACCGTTGTTGAAAGCATTGCAACTGCAATAACAGCGGATATGACCGACATAAATCTGCTTGTTGTTTTCTTATTCTTAATCATAATAAATCTCCTTTTCAAAATTTTTTTACTGCTTGCCATTTGCGTGGTAAGCGGAAGCTGTTTTGATTTTCCTGTCGGAAGCAGGGAAAGAATTGTGTTTATATAGCTCATTTCCTCGCTGCCCGTCATATTTTTTGTAACCGCCATATCGCAGGATATTTCACACTCGGATGCGATTTGCTTTGAAACATACCACGAGATAGGGTTAAACCAATGAATACATTTTACAAGCTCTGCAAACCATTTATATAAAATATCGTGCCGCTTAAAATGCGTCATTTCGTGACGGAGTATGTTGTCTAACTGTTCGCCTGATAACTCCATTTTCGGTAAAATCAGCGTTGGCCTGAATACGCCCGTCATAAACGGCGACGCAACATTTTCCCATACCCGAACATTGATTTTCCTGTCAGTGTACGCTCCTGTTTCGGGGCAGTATATAACCTCGCCGGTTTTGCGTATCTTAATATTCAGCCTTACATAGCGTACAACATTTAAGAGCATTAAAGCTATAGTGCCGGTAAGCCATAAATACGCTAAAATATTCATTCGGTTATAAATTATCCTATCCCATATAACCGTTGCTTTCTGCAAAAGCTGCGGCTTTTGAGCTGGGGCTGTTTGCACAACATTTTCGGTTGTTTCGGGTTGTTCACTGACAGCCTCTTGTTGTGTCTGTATCGTTTGTGTTGCAATGTTCGGCGCAGGCATCGGATTTACATTAAACCGCACCGGCATAAGCATTACAAAAAGTACGCACAGCCATATGTAATAATGCCACGAATACCCGAAAAGCTTTTTCGTTATCGGGCGCAGCAGGCTGATAACAACCGCAAGGGCAGAGCCGGCAAGCGATGTGATTAAAAGAGCTTTAAATAATTCACCAATCAATTTTACCCCTCCTTTTTCTCAAAAATCGCTTTCAGCTCTTGTATATCCTTTTCCGAAAACTGCTCCTCCTCAAAAAGTGCGGCAACCAAATTTTCGGCTGAGCCGTCAAACAGATTTTTAATAAGATTTTTTACCTGCGATTTTTTATATTCCTTTGCAGTTAAAATCGGTGTGTAATACCACGCCTTGCCCCGTCTTTCGGCAGACAATGCGCCTTTTTCAACAAGCCTTGCAAGAAATGTGGCAATCGTTGTGCGCTTCCAGCCCTTTTCTTCAACGGCTTTTCCGATTGCCGTTGAGCCTATCGGCTCATCTGCTTTCCATACAACCTTCATAATTTCAAGTTCCGCTTCACCTATATTTATGTGTTTCATAAGGCATACCTCCAATATAATCTACTGTTGTCGACATATATAGTCTACCATATTAGACACAGTTTGTCAAGACCTTTTAATGAATTTATAAACTTTAACCAAGTCTTAACACATAAAACTGTTCGGAATATATAAACACATTACCCATATCAAAACAAGATTTTCAACTGCTCGCACCCAAGTCTTGACTTGATGTTTTTACTCAAAACCACCGTTATATGTTCTCTTTATGTCTACTGTCTATGTTGGAAATTATGTTGTTCTCTATTGCGTAATTTCTTGCCTTTGCTCTGCGTTCCTCACTGTATGGGGAAGTAAAGCGTACCGACAGCCGCTTTTTATCAACCTCATAAGATACCGCACCGCAGGGGTAGGCTGTTACAAGCCTTGCGCATTTCGGATTTTCTCTGCTGAATTTTGCAAGCCTGTTTTGCAATGCTTTGTTGTAGGTATAAATATTTGCCGTAGGCTCGGCTTCGTTGAATAAGATTATAGTTTCTTTCTCGTATTTTGTAAGTCTGCATTTCATTGTGTTTTTAATCTCCTTTTTCGCTTAATTTTTTCAAGTCAAAAGCCGCCTCCGAACATTCGGAAACGGCTTTGCGTCTGTTTATATTATTTTATTGGATTTCTGTTATCTGCTCGGCTCTTGACCTTGCATTTTTAAGTAATTTTCTTGCTTGCGTGAGCAATGCGCTGTCTACCGCCGGAATATCCCAATAACAGAAGTCACCCACGCAGTCGGTGTCGGGGTTAAATGTCGGCTCTGCCGTTTGATATATTCTTGTGTAGGCTTGTTTTTCGGCGGTTTTATAGTCCGTTGCTCCGATTTCAACCTCGTTTATCAAGTCGGATATTAAGGCTCTGACCGCATTTTCCTTTTCGGCGTAGTATTCGGGGCGCAGGTACATATCTCTGCATTGCAAAATCGCATTTCGGGCAACGGCGGCTAAATCCGCATATCCGTAACCGCCTGTTTCATTTGCAAGCACGGCGGCGAATACGGCGTTATTTGCCTTGCACCAAGCAGGCTGATAGCCGAGTCCGTTTTGTACCTCGTCTAAAATTTCGCCTATCAGGTTTTGCGTTACTGCAATGCTTTTCTCTGTGGCATTGTCGGGATAGCTTTCAACAGGAATATCGGCGGCGAATGTGCTTTGTGTCATTACCGTTATAGCCGTTATTGTTATTAGCATTGTCTTGATTTTTTTCATCTCTCAACACCTCCGAAAACGATATTTTTCAGCACAAATTCCTCTGCCTGTGCTTTTGCATTATTCATCAAGCCTACCCATTGCATTTGGTCTGTCGCTTTTAATTCTTCGGATATGTTCAAACCGTCCGCAAAGGTTTGTATAAGCCGTTCAACCTCATTTTTTGCCGCATTGTCAACTTGTTCAAGATAATCAAGCCAAGTGCCGTCAATCATTCTTGCGGTATAAAAGCAAGGTCTGTTTTCTTTGATAAATTTTCCGTGAAGTCTGCCGTATTTGCCGATGTTGTATTTTTTGTCTGTCGAAACAGTCAAGTCGGGCAAATAATAATCTCCGACCTTTGTGTATGTGATTTTATTGTTCATATTCAAAACCTCCGTCAAATTGCCGCTTTTCTGAATGTCGGCTCTTTTTTCGCCATATCGCCTATGCGGATAAATACGCCTTTTTGAATATCCTCCGCACGCAGAGCGTTTTTCTTCTCGTCAATTTCAGCTTTTTTCTTTGCTTTTGTGCGTTCCTCATATTCTTTTTGCTTGCCGTTTTCCTTTCGGCGCAAATAATTTCGGTGAAGTCTGTCCCTTAATTCCTCTTTTTTACGCATTTCTTCGATTTCCTCCGGCGTAGGCTCCTGCGCAAAGTCGGGCGGAACAAACCGACCGATAAAGTTAAAATATATTTCAACCTCCTGCGTGGTGTCCGAGCTGCCTTTTCTTGCTCTTTCGTGAACAAGGATTTTTTCAATAAATTCGTTCAGCATAGCTATGGTGAGGTTATCAAAATTCTGATATTTTTCAAGCAATGCAAGAAATTTATCAGCCGACTTTTCATTTTTTGCATATCCGTCTATACTTGTTTCAAGCTCGCACATTTCCGCCTTTAATGACTTTTGCTCTTTGGCGTATTGCCCGTCAAGAGTTTCGTATCTTTCATCGGACAGCTTGCCGAGGGCGTTGTCCTCATAAATTTTGCAAGCAAGCGTTTCAAGCTCCGCAAGCCTTTGCTTGATTACCGCCAGTCTTGTGCGGCTCTTTTTAATATCCTCTTGATTTTGCTGTGACTGTGCTTCTTGTATAATCTCGGCAAACCGTTCTTTATCTTCGTTTGCGTAATTATATATTTCTTTCAGCATTTCGGATATAAGCTGCAAAACAGCCGCCTCTTTAATTCTGTGCTGTGTTTTGCAGAGCTTTCCGACAGGCACTTTTGAATATTGCGAACAGGTATATTGCGATTCACGCTTGCCGTTATTCGTTCTGTGAACATACATTTTACCTCCGCAGTCGGCACAGAATAAAAGACCCGTAAGCGGTGCAACCTCGCCCCAGCCGTTAGGGTATCGACGCACATTTTTTCTGATTTTCTGCACAGTGTCAAATGTCTGTTGGTCGATAATCGGCTCTTGCGTATTTTCAAAGATTACCCATTCGCTCTCGTCAACATAATGGCTCTTTTTATCCTTGAAGTGCTTTCTTGTTTTGAAATTCACCGTATGCCCCAAATACTCATATTTTTTCAAAATCTCCGCAATGGTTGACGAACCCCAACGGTACGGATTTTCAAATACGACTTTCTGATGAAGGCCTGCATTATGCTTTTGCAGATGTACCGCAGGCATATCGACCTTTTCTTTTTGCAGAATTTGCGAAATCTGATACGGACCTTTGCCCTCAACGGTCATTCGGAAAATTCGCCGTACCACTTCGGCGGCTTCCTCGTCAACTATCCACTTGTTTTTATCCTCCGCACTTTTGAGATAGCCATAGGGCGGACAACTTGAAACGTGCTTGCCCGAATTGCCTTTTGCCTTGAATACGGATTTAATTTTCTTGCTTGTGTCCCGTGCGTACCACTCGTTCATAATGTTGCGGAACGGCGTAAAATCATCATCGCCGTTAAAGCTGTCAACCCCGTCGTTTACGGCAATAAGCCGTACTCCTTTCTGACGCAGGACTTCCATATACTTCCCGACTTTAAGATAATCTCGCCCCAAACGGCTTAAATCTTTGAGAATAATCGTATCAACATTGCCGTTCTCGACCTCTTTCATCATAGCAGTAAAACCGGGGCGGTCAAAACGAAGTCCAGACACACCGTCGTCGGTAAAATGGACTATATTGGTGTAGCCGTTCCGCTTTGCATAATCTTCAAGCAGTTTCTTTTGATTTGTGATACTGTTGCTTTCGCCTTGCAGCTCGTCATCACGGGAAAGACGCTCGTACAAAGGCGTGATTTTTGTGCTTTTCATTATGCACAACTCCTTTCTTTTTCTCGTTTTGACTTATACAGATAAATAAGTCTTTTATAGCATATAACACCCGCCGCCATTTTGAATTTGCGGTACTGCTTCACGGCGAAGTGGTTCGGCTCCCGTTCTTCCAACTGAGAAAAGAGCAGGTCCACCGGGCTTTGATAAGTCTCGTCATCCTCTCTGGCTTCACTGGCA
Organism: uncultured Eubacteriales bacterium; assembly: GCA_905199755.1. Taxonomy (GTDB): domain Bacteria; phylum Bacillota; class Clostridia; order UBA1381; family UBA1381; genus UBA4716. Next base: position 5,586 of record CAJKHT010000118.1, read on the forward strand.
TTGATCAGGTCCAGAAGCGTGATGAAGTTCTTTTCTTCCTCCGTGGCCTCGTACCAGATGTAGCCGATCAGTGCGGAATAATAGAGGCGTTCTGCTTTGACCCAGAAATCTTCCGAAGATTTTTCGCCTTCGCCCTTCGTGTTCATAA
>CAJKHT010000119.1 GCA_905199755.1 uncultured Eubacteriales bacterium
ATATCATCTTGGAGGTTTCGTAAAGAGTTTACACAAAATTCGGGGTTGACTCGTTTTAAGCTTTAATTCTTGTCTTTACTATGCCGACTCAACTGAATTTCATTAATTACTTTCTTTTATTTAACTGCGGAATTTATCATGGTTTCGGCAAAAATGCCGTATCCCTTTTGCGGATTGTTCACAAATACATGTGTTACCGCACCTATGAGACGGTTGTCCTGAATAATCGGAGCGCCGCTCATTCCCTGAACAATACCGCCTGTTTTTTCTTTGAGAGTATTGTCGGTCACTTCAAAAACCAAGCCTCTGTTTGAATGTTTTTCGGAAATTTTTATTATCTTTACAGTGTATGGCTTTGCACCGTTTCCGTCAATGTCGGAAAGAATATATGCATCACCCTCACGGATTTGCGATGCGTCCGCCAGGGGCAGTGCATTATCCGCCGATTGAATGAAACCCGGATTTATATTGCCGAAAACTCCTGTCGGTGTGTTTTTTGCGATTGTTCCTATCTCCGAGTCGGAAAATGCGCCGTTAAGCTCTCCCGGAGCGCCTTTTTCGCTCTTAATTACGGATAAAACAGAGCATTTTAGTATATTACCCGATTTTGCGGTTAAAATATTACCTGTATCGACATCGCAAATACCGTGACCGAGTGCGGCAAAGGAGGAATCGGACGGATTTATATAGGTTATCGTTCCTATCCCAGCGGCGCTGTCTCTTACCCAAAGACCGAGCCGCGCTTTGCCGTCGCTCGATATGACGGGTTTTGCATATGTGTCAAAGGTGTCGTTTCCGCGCTTTATACTGAGCTTTAGTCCTGAGGAATTGTTTTCGACTATTTGTGCAAGCTGTTCTGTGGTTTTAAGCTCAATTCCGTTTGCTTCGGTGATTATATCGTTTATTTTAATGCCGCATTCGGCAGCCGGATATGACGCGGCTCCGCTGTCGGAAACAGCTTTACCCGTACCGATTACAAGCAAGCCGTCCGTGTACAACTTTATTCCCACTGCCTCGCCCGAGGGTATTACGCGTATTTCCTCCGCGTGATATGCCGAGGTGCCGTGAAAAGCGAACATAAAAATAAACGGTATAAAAAAAGAAAAAAGCCTGTTTTTTGATAAATTTTTCATTAAAATAATTCACCGCCTTTCTCTTTTTAAGTTGTGTTAATATGCTGAAAATATACTGAGCTATTTATTGAAGTTTCGGAATAAAAAAACATAGCCAAATCGATTTTTTTGTGGTATAATGATATTGAGAAAAAATATATACGGGAAAGAGAAGCTATGGAAACAATATTTAATAATCTTAACGATAAACAGGCAGAAGCGGTAACAACAACCGAAGGTCCGGTTTTGGTTGTTGCCGGAGCGGGCAGCGGAAAAACAACTGTAATTGTCAACCGCATCGCATATATTATAGGTAAATATGCGGTCAGTCCGTCAAGCATACTTGCCATTACATTTACCAATAAAGCCGCACGCGAAATGCGCGAGCGTGTCGAGTCACTGCTCGGTGACACAGCGGCAGGAATGTGGATAGGCACATTTCATTCCATGTGTGTCAGAATGCTGCGCAGCTGTATAGATTTGCTGGGATACGGCAGAGATTTTATAATATATGATTCCGCAGATACGAAAACAGTCATAAAGGAATGTCTGCATGAATTGGATTTTGACGAGAAAAACTTTCCGCCGCGGAGTATTTTGTCGATAATAAGCAATGCGAAAAACGATATGATGGATGCCGCAACCTTTGAAACCGTTTACAGCAGCGACTACAGAATGGCACAGGTGGCAAAGATTTATAAAAAATATCAGACGAAGCTGAAAAATAACAACGCACTGGATTTTGATGATATAATATTGAATACGGTTAAGGTTCTCAGCCTTAACAATGATGTCCGTATGCATTATCAGAGCAAGTTTGAATATGTATTTGTCGATGAATACCAGGATACGAACAATGCGCAGTATATATTGATAAAGCTTTTGTCTGACGGTTATAAAAATATATGTGCGGTTGGTGACGATGACCAGAGTATATATAAATTCAGAGGTGCGAATGTCGGCAATATTCTGCGCTTTGAGGACGATTATCCCAATACCGTTAAGATAATGCTTGAACAGAATTACCGCTCAACACAGACTATACTCGATGCCGCAAATTCGGTCATAGCGAATAATGAAAAGCGTATGAGAAAAGCGCTGTGGACGAAAAACGGAAACGGCAGTAAAATTACGGTGTATACGGGCGAAAACGAGCATGAGGAGGGCAGATTTATTGCAAAGAAAATACGCGAAAATTACGAAAACGGCGGAAAATTCAGCGATTTTGCAATATTGTACCGTACAAATGCGCAGTCGCGTGTAATAGAAGAAATGCTCATGCGTGAGGCTGTGCCGTACAGAGTGCTTGCAGGCATGCGATTTTATGACAGAAAGGAAATTAAGGATATTATCGCATATCTGAGACTTATTTTAAACCATAACGATAATATGAGCCTGAAGCGTATAGTAAACGAGCCGAAACGGAAAATAGGCGGAGCGACAATCGGAAAGGCGGAGCGGATTGCGGAGGACGAGGGTATCAGTCTGTATGATGTTGCCGGAAAAGCCGACGAATATACGGAGCTGAAAAGCGCCGCATCAAATCTGAAAGCTTTTCATAAGCTGATACTTGACCTGTCAAAGCTGACGGATAATATTCCGCTGCCCGAGTTTATAGTGCGTGTCATGACCGATACGGGCTATAATGCAATGCTTGAAGCGGAGGATACCATTGAGAATAAGACCAGGCTTGAAAACCTTGACGAATTTTTATCGGCGGCACAGGAGTTTGTAAAAAATCCCGAGTATTCGGGAACGCTTGCGGAATTTCTGGAAAGTGTAACGCTTGTTGCCGATATTGACGCGTATGACGAAGACCAGGACGCGGCTGTCATGATGACTATTCATTCCTCAAAGGGGCTGGAATTTAACAGTGTATTTCTGGCAGGACTTGAGGAGGGGATTTTCCCCGGAATGAGGTCGATTGAGGGCGGCAAGGAGGAAATAGAGGAGGAGCGCCGCCTGTGCTACGTTGCAATGACGCGCGCAAAACAGAAGCTTTATATCACCAAAACAACAAATCGCACATTTTACGGCAAAACGGCACACGTAAAGGAATCGAGATTTTTTAAGGAAATTCCTGCCGAATATCTGGAGGACGTTTCACCCGTCAGAGAAAAAATCAAGAGAAATTTTGATAATTTCTTTGAATCGTCAAACCGTGAGTTGCGTATTCCGAAACGCGAGGTCGGTACGGCAAGAGCGGAGCGGCAGAATACCGAAAGCTATACATTTAATGAGGGTGATATTGTTGAACATGCAAAATTCGGCAGGGGAGTGGTACTGTCAGCAAAGCAGTTCGGCAGAGACGCGATACTTGAAATAGATTTCCCGTCTGTCGGTCATAAGCAGCTTATGGCGGCATTTGCAAAGCTTAAAAAAATAAAATAGCATTGTTTACATATTTTTTGTAAAAAATAATTGAAATATTCACATGTTTGTATTATAATATGTAATATATAGTATATTTACGTTGCGGAACGGAGGATTATTATGAGTGATTTTTTTGAAAAATTGAAAACAGGTGTATATAAGACTAAGGATGAAGCAGTAAAAATCGGAAAACAGGTAATAGATAAAGCAAACGGTGCGGTAAATGTGGCAAAGCTTAATTATGCCATCAATGATACCGAAAACAAAATTAAGGCTATATATGCCGAGGTCGGCAAAAAGCTTTATATGACGCGTGAAACGGGCGAACTGCCGGAGGACGAAATCAATAAAAGCTTTGAAAAGATAGATAAGCTTTATGAGGAAATCAAAGCGCTTAAAGAAAAATCGGCAGAGCTTAAAAGCTGTGTAAAGTGTTCCGAATGCGGTAATTACAATGATCCGGACAGTGCTTTCTGCTCAAAATGCGGCGCACCCGTGAATGCGGATAAGGACGAGGCGGAGGATGCGAAAGACATAATCGAGGACGAGGAAGAAAAGACTCCCGAAACGGTAAAAAGAGTTATTACGATAAAAGCCAAGAGCGCGGAAAATAAGGATAACGACTGATAAAAGCACATAGGGAGCAGAGAAAACATGAGTGAAAAGATAAAATCATATAACGGTGACGGATATTTCTATTCCGGAAGTGACGAGGAATATAATGAATTTCTGAAATCGGTAAACGGAAAAATGAATACCGGCACACCTGTGGGTGAATCGGATTTGGGGGAAACAAAGACCATTAATTTGCAGGGAGTTATCGAGAAATTCAGAAAAAGAGCCGGAGATATAAAGGATGCATCGAAAAAGCTTACTGCCGAGGCAGCGGAAAAAATCGAAGAATTAAAAAATTCCGTAAAGGAAGAGACCGAACAGCCAAAAAACGAAGAAATGACAGCCGAAACAAAGCAGACTAATGCCTGCGAGGACGTTACGCTTGATTTAGACGATATAAAGAAAGAAATCGGGGACGCTGTGCAAAAATCAATGTCGGGTTTCTCGCTTTCGGATTCGGATATGAAATCGATACGAGAATTGCTTAACGGTAATGAAGCGAAAATAAATGCACTTGCCGAAAACGTGCGCGATATTGAGGCAAATTGCCGCGATGCCGCCGCAGGTGTTGAGACAATGCGTGTTAAGACCGAGGGAATGTCGGGTGGAATTGAAGAAATACGTCAAGCAATTGCAGGCATTTCAAAGCTTAATGACAGTGTTTTTGATTTGAAAAATGCACAGCTTAATGTCAAAAATTCGCTTGAAAATCTTGAACACGGCTTTAAAGGTCTGAAAAAGAAATTCATTCTCGGAATTACAATTTTAAGCATACTTACTTTTATATCAATTATTATGTCGGTATTATTACTGTTATCATAAAATACTTAAAATGCACTGACCGTCGGTCAGTGCATTTTAAGCTTATTGGCTTCAGAAGTCATGCCGCGCATCGCAGTCAATACCCTTTTCTTCAAACAGACGGACAATTTCCTCTATTTTTTGAAAACATTCCGCGTCTTCAAGGGTATCATCCCGTATTATTGTACGTATGCGGTTAATCGTGTCGTAAAGATCCGATTGTATTAGCTTTTCAAAATCCGTGCCGTCGGGCAGGGAAAATGAAATATTAATATTTGTATGACTTAAAATTTCAATAAGTATTTCTTTCATCAAAAGTGATTTGTCATCATTCTCATATACGGATAATTCTTCAAAAAACATATATTTCACCTCAACACTATTTTACACGATTTTACATGATTTGTCAACATTAAATCTCGTTTTATAGTATATTATAATAAAAAAGGAGATTTAGCAATGAAGCCATTGAAGAAAAGCGTAAGCATAACAATTGATGAAGATGTTCTGGAAAAGGCAAGAGAGATGGCAGAAGAACGTGACCGTTCATTGTCACAGTTTATAAATCTTGTTCTGAAAGGCTATATAAACAATAAAAATAACCATAATGAGGAATGATTTGAAAAGCATCTGTCAAAAAATGGTTAAAAAAGAGATTTTTATTGACTTTAAATGGAATATGTGATATTATAGAATATATATTAG
>CAJKHT010000120.1 GCA_905199755.1 uncultured Eubacteriales bacterium
TGCATTTTTTGCGATAGAGCGTTTCGGAAGTATTCTGGAAACTAAAATTGATCATGACGATAAAATGTCTGTCGCCGCGCTGAAAAATATACAGGAAATTTCGCACAGCTCATTTATAAATTCAAAAAAGATGATAGACAGTGTTATACTGACCTATGATTTCAGCAGTGAAAAGGTTAAGCTTAATCTGACCGAAATGCTTGATGATTTGATTCTGCAATTCAACGGTGCGGAAAATCTTACGCTGCAAAAAGATTTTACCGATGAAAAAATATTTATAAACGGCAGCTATGCAAATCTGCGTGAAGCATTCATGAATATCTTAAACAATGCCGTTGAGGCAACGGCGGAGGCGGAGAACCCTGCCGTGAAAATTTCACTTTTCACTGAGGGCAGCTCCGCTGTTATAAATTTCCGCGATAACGGCTGCGGTATTAAAAAGAACGAAATTAAAAATATCTTCATACCCCTGTATTCAAGCAAAAACAGCTCCAATAATTTCGGAATCGGTCTTTCAACCGCATTAAAAACCGTAAATTATCATTCGGGAACAATTTTGTGCAAGTCAAAGCCAGGCGAATACACGATTTTTCAGGTTATTCTTCCTTTGGTAAAATAACAGTGATTTATTCCCTTTCTGTTTGTGCAGCGGTATGTATTACCGTTCTTAGCGGCAGATTCGGATTTGAACCCACCATTATGCTGACGGGCGCTTCTTCAATTTCATATTTTTCACGGGCGGAATATATTTTTAATTCGTCATATCCCAGTTTGAAGCATACTGTTTTGGTTTCACCCGGATTAATATACAACTTTTCAAATCCCTTTAGCTCTTTACCTCTTCTGCGTATCGAGTTATCATATCCGTTTATATATAACTGAACAGTCTCATATCCGCCGACTTCCGATATATTTTTCACATCGGCATATACAAGAAATTCGTTCTTGCCTACATTCTCCGTTCTCAAATTGCCGTAACTGAATTTTGAATACGACAAGCCAAAGCCAAACTGATGCAGAATCCGCTGCGGATAATCCTTATATGAATTTGTGCAGCATTCATCAAATGCCGCATCCGGACTCCATACTCTGTTGTAATATGCCGGAAGTGTATATTGCGAATACGGTATGGATACGGAAAGCTTACCCGACGGATTTACCTTTCCCGAGATTATATCCGCAATTGCGTCTCCCCCCTGCTGTCCCGGATACCATGCCAGCAATACCGCATCGCTCATTTTCTCCGCATCGGTGATTATGTACGGTCTGCCCTGAATCATAACCGAAATTATGGGCTTGTTCAGCTCGCGTATCATTTTTAAGAGCTTTAGCTGATTGCCTGCAAGACTTATGTCAGCCACATCCATTCCCTCGCCGCAATCAATAAATCCCTGTGAGGAAATCTGCGCTCCCGTGTTTTTATCAAATTCCGTTTTGGTTATTGCCCCTGCCGAGCTTCCGCCCATGACAAATATCACCGCATCGGCAGCTTTTGAGTTATTTATTGCCTCTTCAAAATGTTCTTCACTGTTTTCAAAATCCCAGCCCTTTGAATACACAACAGAATCAAACTTATCGCATATTGCCTCAAGCAGGGTTTTACCCTCGCCTTTTTTGCGCAGTGATGTGTAACTTCCGAGAAGATAGTACAAATCATCTGCCGTAACACCGATAACCGAAAGCTTTGTTTCTTTTTTCAGCGGAAGTATGCCGTTATTTTTCGTCATTACCACGCTCTCGCATGCCGCTTTATAGGAAAGCTCTTTTTGTATTCCCGAAGCAAGAAAAGTCTCAAGCTCATTATCCTCGCTGACAAACGGATTGTCAAACAACCCGATTTCAAACTTTTTCTTCAAAACTCTCATAACGGCATTATCAACGTACTCCTCATCAAGCTTTCCCTCTCTTACCGCCGTAATGAGATTCAAATACATACCGTTATCGGCAAGGCTTATATCAATTCCGGCTTTAAGCGCCTCGGAGCTTCCCTTTACAGGATTATAGCGCATCTGGTTCACCATTCTTTCCACGCCCCAGCCGTCCGAAAGGATTATCCCGTCAAATCCCAACTCACCTCTTAAAACCTCATTAAGTAAATATGAATTGACATGACACGGTATGGAATCCACCGTATTATATGCTGCCATAACAACATCCGCACCGGCATTTACGGCTTTTTCAACTACCGGTAAATGAATATCATGAAGCTCACGCTTGCCGATATTGACTTCCGCCGTGTTAATTCCACCGAAACAGTCTCCCGTTGCACAGTAATGCTTGCAGCATACAAGCACATTTTCCTCTTTCAGTCCCTCAACACCGTTTTTCGCATATTCCGACGCAAGATACGGATCTTCCGAGAAAAATTCCTCGACTCTTCCCCATCTCGGATCTCTTGCCATATCAAACATCGTAACAAAATCCATATGATTTCCCGACAGCTTTGTTTCTTTTCCGACTGTTTTCATTATTTCTTTATACAGTGCGGTATTAAAGGTACAGCCCATTCCTATATTGGTCGGGAACATTTCGCTGCCCAATGCCTGCAAGCCGTGATTTGCCTCGACCTCTATAAGCACGGGGATTTGCAAACGGGTATTATCCATAACATATTTCTGCAATTGATTTGCCACTCTTGCCCTATGCTTTGGTTCAATTCCGATTCCCCAGTCCTTTTTTGTCCATGCACACGAGCGCAAAATATTGCTTATTGCCCCCATTGCTCCGTATTTTGCAATAAAGTCTTTAAAATCCTTTTCAAACTCAAATTCATCACCGCGGCGGTTATAACACCTGTATCCCGCAATGGTTTGAGATAACTGTGCAGCCTTTTCCTCCAAGGTCATTTTTTTAAGGATTTCTTTTGCAAACATCTCGCTCTTATCCATTATATTTCCTCCGTTACGCTTTAAATTGATTTATATTATAGCATAACATATTTCGGCGGTCAACAGCCAAAATTTAATTTGAAATGTCATTTTTAATGATATTTACACATTATTCCATTATTAGAGATTTTGTGGTGTGTATTTAAAGTCGACGACATGGCGGTACTGTGTTTTTACGCATTAAGCACGCAGTTCTTTATATGTATGCCTGATTATAATTGCGGCTATAACAAATGTAAGTATATCGGATAACGGCATGGAATAGAGTACCCCGTCAAGTCCGAAGAAAACGGGCAGCAAAACTGCAAATCCAACACCAAATACTATTTCACGCACCATGGAAAGCATAGTTGACGTTGCCGCCTTTCCCATAGCTTGCAGAAAAATAAATGTTGCTTTATTTACACAGGCAAAAATCATCATACACAGGTATATTCTAAACGCTCTTACGGCAAAATCGGTATAATATACACTTTCATTTGCGGCTCCGAAGATTTGAATAAGACCGCCGGGGAACAGTTCAACAATTATAAGAGCGGCTGCACCGACAGCGGCTTCGGCAGCAAGTAATTTGGTGAACAGTTCTTTTACTCTGTTTTTAAGTCCTGCCCCTATATTGAAGCCGACGATCGGAATACATCCTGCTGCCATGCCGACAGCAATCGAAATAACAATCCGGAAAAATTTCATTACAATTCCCACAACCGCCATTGGAATTTGAGCATATTGAGTTTGCCCGAAAATTTCGTCCGCAGCTCCGTATTTTCTTATCATATTATTGATTGCAGCCATAGCGGCAACAAGCGATATTTGCGAAAGAAAGCTGCATATGCCGAGTACAAGTGTTCTGTGTACTATTTTGGATTTGAGTTTAAAATCGCTTTTCTTTATCTTTACTGCTTTTGTGTGGCAGAGATACCATATTGCAAGCACGGCGGTTGCTATTTGTCCGATAACGGTTGCAGCGGCAGCTCCCATCATACCCCACTTGAAAACAAATATAAATATCGGATCAAGTATGATATTTATAACCGCACCCAAAAGTGTTGAAATCATTGCAAATTTGGGGTTTCCGTCTGCCCGTATAATCGGATTCATAGCCTGCCCGAACATATAGAACGGGACACCGACGGAAATCCAAAAGAAATATTCTTTTGAATGTCTGAAAGTTTCTTCATTATAATACTTTTATTATACCCGCTTCTCACCGATATATCAATTTACTCGTTCTGCTCAGTACAATGGCGGCAGCCAGCGTTAAGCTTTCCGTCACAAAAGGTGCGATCCAGATTGCCTCTGTTCCGAAAATCAGCGGAAGACAGAATATCATCAATGCTTTGACCGCAACGCCGCGGCTTACGGCAACGACATCAGCAGTGCCTGTTCTTTTTGTAGCAAAGAAGTATGCTGTATAAATCAGATTCAGCGCCATAGGAATAAATAACAGTGCAAACAGTGGCAAAGCCGCCGACGCCGCACCAATCAGCTCCGGCTCTTTGTTAAAAATACGTATAACAGGCACATCAAAGAAAAACAGTCCGCCGTAGACCAGTACCGAAAGCACTATGTTGATGATAAGTCCGCTGCGAAAATATCGGTTCATTTCTTCGGTGTCTTTTCCGCCGTAGCACTGTCCCCATAACGGCTGCAATCCCTGCGCTACGCCGGAAAAAATGGCATTGGCAAGAGAATAGATAAAGCTCAGCACGCTGAAGGTCGATACGCCGATATCTCCAACCAGCCGTGCCAGCATGAGGTTATAGCACAGCGCTGTGACGGGCGTGGTAAGCTGAGTAACTGCCTCCGGCACACCTCTCTTGCAAACTTTTGCCACAAGTGCGCTGTTCATCTTGAACGGTTTCATTCGCAAATCGACTTTTCTTCTCAAAAAATGAGTGAGCAAAACAAGCACTGTCAGCACCTGTCCCAGCCCGGAAGCAATGGCTGCGCCGATAATACCCATTTGAAACGGAAAAATAAACAGCCAGTCAAGAAAGATATTTGCGACTGCACCTGTACACATTCCGACAAAAGAAAGCGTGGGTGAGCCATCATTGCGGACGAATACGGACAGGCAGCTTCCCATAAGCATCGGGTATTGACTTAAAATACGTTCTCAGCAGAATAAAATTATATGTATTCACAGCAAACCCGATGATAATTCCAAGTCTGCTGTCAAGCAAATTCAGATCCTTAAAGTTAAGATACATAGGAACCATTCCTGCTGCAAACCACATTGTAAACACCACAATCAAATTTAATGCTCTGTTTCCTACAAGACGGTTTTTGCTGAGAGGATACGCCCCAAGTATTGTTAACGCCATACTCACTGCCGTACCTATCTTTCATAATTATGACCATTCCTTTCCGCTACGCTACAAGGCACAAAAAGATTATGAAAATGCATTTTTGCG
>CAJKHT010000121.1 GCA_905199755.1 uncultured Eubacteriales bacterium
CAAATTACAAATATCCTATTATATTTTAAATGTATAGCATAATAAGTATATCATATTTTCTTGCAAATTACAATATATTTATGCAAATTTTGGATAAAATGCCGAATAGAAATTGAAAGAAAATTTGTAAAATCTATTGACATATTTTTAGGTTTCGAGTATAATAATATTAGTGACAGGCAACAAGTGTGTCTGTTAAAGCGTAGAAACGAAATGCTGTGTCAGCAATCAGTGTTTCGCGGAGCTTCGGGTGGGTTGTATGTGCAAACCGCAAGCTGACTCTATGCACACAAGATGTGCAGACAGAAAACATTCAAAGCTCTGCCGTTATGGCAGAGCTTTTTTATATATGCAAGCGGAGGAAAATATGAATAAACTGCAAGAGAGAGCATTTTCGTTTAAAAAGCTGATAGATTATGAATATAAAATAGTATTAGGCAGAAAAGGGAAAAAGACAGAATTGGTTATCAATTTTGAAAAAACAGATTTTCCTCATCTCATAGGTTTACACAAACTTACTGATGTACTAAACGGCAATATAGCCACAGAAAAAACTATTTGATAATTGTTTGACAGGCAAAGTTTCGTATGATACCATTTCAAAAAGTGAGTTTTTTCAAAAACTCGGAAATAGATTTGAATATTTTGATAAACTTGAAACAATGCTTGACAGTAACGATATAATATTTAAGTGCGACACCAATAATATGGCAACTTTTTCAAGGATTATTGCTGACTTTGAATTAAAAAATATTTATGAAGATCTCATATTTTATCTATTTATCGAAAAGAGAAATTACTCTGAAAAGCAATATTGCAAATCTTTTATACAAGAAAGTAATATTGATTATACATATGGTCAAACGAAAATGACTTTACTATATAAAGAAAAAACAAACAAAATAACAGGTGAATCTGAAATACAGTATGATAAATTATCCGATAAATAATTTTAATTACGGCGAAACATCTCAAAAGCCCTGCACAAGACGGTGTGCAGGGCTTTTATCGGGGCAGTCCGGGGCAGTCCCTCATTTTGTGTACACGCATTTATGGTGTAGCCCTTAAACTTTTGATTATTATGGAATGTATGGATTTGGATTAAATAAAAGTATAATCAAATCTATCAATATTTTAGCTTAAAAGTTCATAGTAATAAAAACAAGCTTTTCAATATCTATTGTATAAAAGTTATATATACTGTTTACATTGCTTTCAATATAATAATTAAATCTTCTATGTCAATCAAGCCGTTACCATCTAAATCACAATGTTTAAAATCGTTCCAATCGACAGATTTTTCACCCATTCGATAAAATTTTTGACAATATGTAATATCAAGAAGATCAACTACTCCGTCATCGTTTACATCACAGCTTGACTTTTTAGTGACATTTGTATTTGCGCTTTCGGCGGTAATCTTAGTTGTAAAGTAAACTGCTTTTCCGTTTTCATCATATCCTGCTGCCGAAACATCAACAAGCCTTATTCCGACCGTCATATCGTTAAGAATTTCTTTGAATTGAACCTCAGCTGCATCGAAAAGCTCATTTTTGGTTAAGCTTCCGCCCGCACCGTTTTGCAGATAGGACAGTGCTATTGTTGCGGTGTTATCATTATTCCACTTAATTCCAAGGGGAGTAAAACCGTTCTTACCGATTAGGCTTTCAAATTGCAAAGCATCATCTTTTTGAAATGTAAATGATACGGTAGCCACCTTTTTAATATTTCCAAGCTGAAATCTAAAAGGAATTATATTCCCTGTAAGAGTATTTTTCTTTACGCTAACCGCCGCTGCGATCGGAAGTGTTTCAGCTTGCTTTTCATTGACGGTAATATCACAGCTTGCTTTTATTCCGTTTACTGTTTGAGCTGTAATCACCGCATTTCCTGTCTTTTTTGCCGTGACTTTTCCGCTTGCTGATATTTGTGCAACATCGGTGTCGGATATGCTCCAAGTGACAGTTTTGTTTGATGCATTTTGGGGCATAATCTCAGCGTTCAGCATTGCACTTTCGCCCTCGGTTAAAACAAGTGCGGACTTGTCAAGTGTTACCGATTGCGGATATATCACCTCGGCTGCGGAAAGCGAATAATAATCAGAAATATAAGTATTTCCGGCATAATCAATCAGTGCAATTTTCGCCTGTGTCAGTCCTTTAAATCCGGAGGCAGATAAATCAAAAGTGATTTCCGATGTTGCATCTGACGATACGGCATCGGGTTCTATCCATTTGGTAATCGGCTCATTTCCCGTTGCGGTTGCACACACTCCTTGAATAAAGTGATTGTCATGGACGGTTACAATCCACTTTGCCCCCTCAATACGGCTTGAAATTACCTCCGGCGGCACACTGTCAATCACAATCGGAAAAGCTTTTGTTTCTTCGTGTTGTCCAAGTGTTGCCGTTATTTTATAAACATAATTTCCATCATCGAGAGGAGTGTTCCATACATCAAACGGCGCCCAGCCCTTTGCTGCCATTGGTGTGTAATAGCCTTCGGAGGAATGATAGCTTTTTGAAACCTTTGTCGAGCTTTCGCTGTAAACGGTATTCCCCTCGGAATCGTCTACCGAAAATGTCAGTTTATCGGCATTTCTGAGGAGTGAAACGGCAGCGGTCACATTTTTGCCGGTTTCGCTGCCCTTTATCGCAATTTTATTTGCGTTATATTCTGTCGCTCCGTCGACATAGTAATTATGACCGAGAATATATCCGCCGCCATCACTGTTTCTGAACTGTCCGATTTGTGTTTCGCAGATTGAAGCAGGTTCATCATCATAAATATCCGAATCAAATATGTTAAGCGCTTGCCAATCTCCAAAAAAGCCCATAAACGGATAAGAAAGTGATACTTCATCATTTTGTATCGGAGTCATCGTCACAAATCCCTCAATATAAATTCCGTTTGGAAATTGAGCTTTGAGATTTGTCTTTCCCTTTTCCGTCAATTCAATTTTGACATTGACCGGAGTTTCTCCGTTTGGATCAACTGTGATTTTTTTCGGAATTGTTACGGAAACCTCATCGTCCGAAAGCTTTCTTGCCTTTTGCGCCATATAAACGACACCGTTTTCCGAAACCGTATCCTCCGTGAGAACCGTTACGGACGGCTCATATTGGACGGTATCGCTGCTCATAGACACCGCTTTCAAATCAAAGCTGTAACTGCCGCTTTCGTTATAGCCTATTTCGGCTTTCGGTTTTGTATTATCCGAATTTAAAAGAAAAACATCGGTTTTTACCGCATTTTGCAGCTGAACCAGACCAGCACCTTGTTTTCTCGGCGAATACGGAATACCGTTTTCGTCCTGAACGGGAACTGCCGTACTCATCATCAGCGCATTAAAAAGACTTGTTCTTTGCTCGGCTGTCATATTTATTCCGTCACGATTTTCCGAAATGTATTGCTGCATAACCGCTGCCGCACCCGACATATGCGGCGATGCCATTGATGTACCGCTCATATTCCCGTAAAGTCCGTTCGGAAGCGTTGAGTAAATATCTCCGCCGGGGGCAGTGATTTCGGGTTTCAATTTTAAGTCGGAAGTAACACCCCAAGAAGAAAAATCACTCATTTTTCCGCTGTAATTATCTTTGAATGTGTCAACATAATCTTCGCTTACTGAAAGTTTTTTATCGGGCTGTCCGCAAAGATATTCACCGTCGGCTTTGCTGATAAATACGCAAGGTATTTTGTTATCGGTGGACATATTTATAAGCGCACCGTCAACATTATCATAAATGATGGCGGCAATCGCACCGACATTTTTTGCATTGCTTTCCTTTTGAGCAAATGTCAGAACTTCCCCGTTTTCCTCACCGGCACGCTGAATCAGAGCAATTTTTCCTTTGAGGTTTTTGCCAGAAAAATCTGTTGCAGCACCGATGCCGCAATCGACATATTCAAATGTGCCGGAAAGAGATATAAGCCGGTCGCTTTCTTTTTCTGCCGGATCATTATAACGAATTTTTCTGCCGTTTGCAAGCAGATAGATTGATGTTGTTTCGATATTGTTCATACTCGCAATCGAAAGAGCGGCTTCATAGGTTGATGGTGAGGCGACCACACCGTTATCGGGTTCTGTCGCTTTCGGCAAATCGTTTCCGGCTGCATTCTCATATGTTGAGCTGTATTCGTTTCCGGCTGCACAGTATAAAGCTATTCCTGAATTTTTTACACGATTATAAACTTCACGCATAGATTTATATGCACTTTCGGAAAAGCCTGCCGTTGAGCCAAGGCTCATATTAATGGCATCCACGCCGAATTTGACCGAATCGTCAAGCGCTGCCAATATATCGTCATCATATGCGCCGCCGGACGAATCGCCGAACACCTTCATAATAAACAGCTGTGCGTCCGGTGCGACACCCTCGACCACACCGCCGCTGTTTGCACCGACAATTCCGGCAACGTGTGTTCCGTGCGATTCACCACCGGAAACATTGGTGTCAACATCGGCATAATCATATGCGTATGGGATTTTATCGTTGATATAGACCTTTGAAACATTCAACTTTCCAATCGTCATTTTATTGTTTTTTATAACGCTTTCAATATCCTCTTTGGAATATTTCGGACTGTTCACCGATGAAAATGCCGGGTGCGATAAGTCAAGTCCGGTATCGAGAATTGCTACGGCACTGTTTTTGCCCGTAAAACCCAAATCACCGGCAATATCGCCGCCTATCGCGGATACTCCGCCGCTTGAATAGGTATCTATCGGTTCAGGCAAAGAGTAAAATTCTGCAACAAAAGCTTCTTTTACACCGTCGGTTTGTTTGATAGCTTCCAAGTCCGCAATATTCGCTTCAACAGCCAAACCGTTCATAATTGTAGAATACTCACGCTTAACGGTAAAATCCATACCGCTTTGAACAAGGCTTTTTTTGACAGCCTTGCGATCCTGTTCAAGCCTTTGCTCTATCTCTTTTGCTTCTTTTGATGAAAGAAAATCCGAAACATTAGAATATGTATTGATTTTTTCACTGTAAGAAAGCAAAGGCGAGTCCTCAAGTTCAATAATAATACGAGTGTCTTTATTCTCATCACTTTTGCTGATACAATCTGACAGCGAAACAAAAATGTCATTAGTTTCGGCAAATACAGCTGAATTTGAAATTATAAGAAACGCCGAAATAAATGCTGAAATCGTGCGTTTGAAAAATTTATTATTCATTTTATTTTCTTAAAACCCTTTCGTAAATAATTGGCGTTATTTACGGTTAGTGACGACTAACTATAAATAATATATCACAAATGTTTCGATTTGTAAAGTATCTACAA
>CAJKHT010000122.1 GCA_905199755.1 uncultured Eubacteriales bacterium
CTGTGTTTTTCCGTCTCTTTGAGACAGCTTATTTATATTACCACTTTTTTCGCTACTTGTCAACACTTTTTCGTAATTTTTTTCGTCTTTATGCAAATATTACAATCAAAATGTTCATTTTGTCGATTAACTCACAAATTTGACGAACGAACCGACTGTATTATCTGTTTTTCCAATCTCGACACCTGCACCTGTGATACTCCTATTATCTTCGCAATTTCGGATTGCGTCTTACCCTTATAGTATCTCAGCACCATAATCTGCCTTTCTCTCGGCTTAAGACTTTTAAGAATATTGTCTGCCATAACTTTATTTATTATGTGTTCCTCGCTGTCATTTCCCGCAAGAGTATCAATAAGATTTATTTCCCTGCCGCCGTTTTCGTAAACACTGTCATATATAGATGCCGGCGGTGCCGCCGCATCAAAAGCCTCGGCAAGCATATCTTCATCAATTCCGCATTTTTCCGAAATTTCTTTTATTGTAGGTTCTCTGTTCAGTTTTTTTCTGAGTTCTTCGGCGGCGCGCCAGCCTTTCATGGCATTTTCCTTTAAAGTCCTGCTTATTTTCACCGAACCGTCATCGCGCATAAAACGCTTTATTTCCCCTGCAATCACAGGCACTGAATAAGTGGAAAACTGAACATTGAATGTTGTATCGAATTTTTTTATCGCCTTTATAAGTCCGATTACACCAATCTGAACCAGATCCTCAATATCGTATCCGCGTCCCGAGCAGCGCTTCACTATGCTGTATACAAGCCCCATATTTTTTTCTACCAGTTCATTCTGCGCTTCCTTATCACCGTTTTTTACCCTCTCAATCAAAGCTGCATTATCATTCACGGTCACACCTGCTCAATTCTCTTTGACATTTTCACCGCTGTACCTCTGCCCGGCGCACTTTCCACATTTACGGAATCCATAAAGGTTTCCATAATCGTAAATCCCATTCCCGAACGCTCCATCTCCGGTTTTCCCGTATACAGCGGTTCCCGTGCCTTTTCAATATCGGCAATTCCTGCGCCGCTGTCACGTATGGTAAATTCCACGGTATTTTCATCAATAACACCCTCAAGAGTGACTGTTCCGCCCTTTTCATTATACCCGTGAATAATCGCATTCGTCACCGCCTCAGACACGGCTGTTTTAATCTCGGACAGCTCGTCCAGTGTCGGATCAAGCTCCAGAACAAATGCCGCCGCAACCGTTCTGGCAAAACGTTCATTATCCGAATTTGCGGGAAATTCCATTTTCATGCTGTTTTTCATAATGTCACCTCCATGAGTCCGTATTCCAGATTTTTTGCTGTCGTAACAAGCTTGTCTATTCCGGACATCTCAATAATTCTTCTCACATTCTCGGACAGACCGTAAATAACAATTTTTCCGCCGAGTGCATGCACAACCTTATAGCGTCCCATAATCAAGCCGATTCCCGACGAATCCATAAAAGACACCCTGCCAAAATCAAATGCAACGTTCACAGCCCCCGTGCGCTCCAGCTCACGGTCGATTTTCTCACGGAGCTTTCCTGCACTGTGGTGGTCAAGGTCTCCGCTGAGTTTTACAACAAGCGTTCTGTATTTTCCTGCAATAGATATTTCCATATATGTATCCCCTCCCGATGTAATATACTATTTATAAAATACCGCACCGCCTGTCCTTTTTCCTGCATAAAAAAATAAGAGCTTTTGTCGAATACGCGTTTTTTCATAAAAAATTCCGCATATCCGACGCAAGCTCGGATGTAAATATCATTTTTTTACCGCTTATCGGATGAAACAGCTCCAGATAACACGAATGAAGTGCCTGCCTGTCAAACAAGCTGTGATTTTCCGTTCCGTACAGCCAGTCTCCCAAAAGCGGATGCCCGATATAGCTCATATGCACCCGTATCTGGTGAGTGCGCCCCGTTTCAAGCTCCAATTCGAGCAGTGTATAGCCGTCGGTATGACCGATAACCTTATAATGCGTCACAGCGTGCCGCCCGTTTTCACCCACACACTGCTTAATTGCGCTTTCACGCATTATCGGAGCATCTACAGTTCCGTCATGCCCTATGCTTCCGCATACTATCGCCTTATACCGCCGTTTAAGCATACCGTTCTTGATTTCATCGCACAGCAGCGCATGCGCATAGCTGTTTTTCGCTATGCACATAACTCCGGAGGTATCTTTATCCAGTCTGTTTACGGCGCGGAAAACATGCTCCTCCCCTTTTTCGCGCCAATAATACATAAGCGCGTTTGCAAGAGTATTTGAAAAATTCCCGTGCGACGGATGCGTCGCCATATGCGGAGGCTTATCCGCTATAATAATATCCTCGTCCTCATACAGAATATCAAAATCCATTTTCACGGGAACTATATTTTCCGATGCTGTTTCATATATATTTATAACGACTTCATCACCCTCACGGAGCATATGCGTAACAAACCGCCGCTCACCGTTTACCGTAATACCGTCCTCCGTCTGCTTTAGACCTTTTATAAGAGTACCCGACATTTTGCAATTCATTATCAGAAAAGCTTTAACGGTTTTACCGTTATAATCACTGTCTATTTTATATTTCAGTGTACGTTTCATATTACTCTCCGCTGCACGGCGTATCTCCTATTTCACATTCCAGAACATAATCGTCCATAAAATATCCGTTTCCTATCGGATTTTTTTCCTCTCTTTTGAGTTTAAATCCCATATGCTTGTACATATTTATTGAATCCGTGTTATGCTTATTTACATTAAGAAAAATATGTGTATAGCCCGCTTCCCTGCCGAGACCTTTGATTATCTGCATTGCAGCACTGCCGTAGCCGTTGCCGCGGGCATTTTTATGAATATAATATTTATCGAGATACAGCTGTCCTTCCTTTTCATAAAAAGCAAAATATCCGATGTTTTTATCGCCGTCTTTTACCATATAAAAAAGATGGTCCTGAGCCAGCTGTCTTTTAATCGCTTCGACCGACTGGAACATATTTATCATATAATCATTCTGCTCCGCGCCTATTATGGGATCGTAATGTTCCTTTATTATTTCCTTTGCAATGGCGGAAAGTGCTTCTATTTCCTTTTCGTCATCTGCCTTAATTCTTTTGAATTGTACCATGCTACTCACACCTTTCCTGATATATATTGTATCACATTTGTACAGAATTGTCTATATTAAAAAACAAAACGCACCTTTAAGGCGCGCTTTGTTTTTTAATTTTTTCAGTCGGCAGATTCTATAACCGCATATCTGCCGTCATTTCTTTTATAAACAACATTCATTTCGTTTGTTTCCGTATTTTTGAAAACAAAGAATGTATGTCCCAGGAGGTTCATCTGGAGCACTGCCTCCTCAGCACTCATCGGTTTAACGTGAAATCTCTTAACCTTTACGATTTCAAAATCACCCGTTTCCTCGCCGCCTTTGTATTCCTCGCCGCTGATAAGCTTTGATTCAAGTGCGGCATCCTTTCTTATTTTCTTTTCCAGACGTGTTTTATTCTTTCTTATCTGACGCTCAATAACGTCCACTATATTATCTATAGCCGCCAGAATCTCTTTATCGGACTCCTCGGCTCTGTAAATCATACCTCCTGCATATATTGTTGCTTCTATATAATCGTTTTCTTTTATGGTTCCCAGAACAATTCTTGCTTCGGACTCATCCTTGAAGAACTTGTCCAGCTTTCCGAGCTTTTTCTCCACATACTCCTTAACCTGATCTGTCAAATTGAATTTCCTTGAAATAATTGTAAATTTCATACAACTCACTCCTTGTTGCTCTGTATTAAGCAGCTGTATTTTTTCTGCTTATTATATATATACCACCATATGCGTAGTTTAAACATTTTTTTAATTATTTATTGTAAAAAAGGAGCGAGTGTGTTATAATATATGCGATTACGGAAGGAGTTTGATATTATGCCAATCAGAATACCGGATAAGCTGCCGGCAACAAAGCAGCTGAGCAAGGAAAATATTTTTGTGATGACCGAAAAACGGGCGATGCACCAGGATATACGTCCGCTGAAAATTGCGATTGTAAATCTGATGCCCACAAAAATAACCACGGAAACACAGCTTCTGCGTCTTTTATCAAATTCACCGCTGCAAACAGAAATAGATTTGCTCCAGATGCGCACCCATGAATCGAAAAACACACCGCAGGAGCATTTAGCCGCATTTTACAAGACATTTTCCGAAATTAAAAATTCAAAATACGACGGCATGATAATCACGGGGGCACCCGTTGAAAATCTTGACTTTGATGAAGTCGATTACTGGGACGAGCTGGTCGAAATCATGGACTGGTCAACCTCGCATGTCACCTCAACGCTGCACATATGCTGGGCGGCAATGGCAGGACTTTATTATCATTACGGTGTACCGAAATATCCGCTTACCGAAAAATGCTCCGGCGTTTTTGAGCATCATGTAAACCGCCGTACATCAAAGCTCGTCCGAGGCTTTGACAGCACATTTTATGCTCCCCATTCACGTCATACCGAGGTACGCAGAGAGGATATAAAAAAGGTGAATGAGCTGGAAATTCTTGCGGAATCCGATGAAGCCGGAATTTTTCTTATAACCACCAAGGGCGGCAGACGTATTTTTGTCACGGGACACAGCGAATATGACGCGGACACGCTTAAGCTTGAATATCTGCGTGATTCGGAGGCAGGGAAAAATCCAGCCGTACCGAAGCATTATTTCCCCAATGACAATCCGCAAAAAAAGCCGATTGTCAACTGGAAAGCACATGCCAGTCTTTTGTACTCAAACTGGCTTAATTATTTTGTATATCAGATTACGCCGTATGATATAGACAGTATAAAATAACTTCCTGTTTATTTTTTTCGGTTCATGCAGATACTATGCATGAGGTGAATTGATAATGGAATTTAATATGACAAATGAGCTGCTGAAAAACGATGCGGCGGCAATGGATTACTTTAATTCTCTTGACGCGGAGGTACAAAAGCGGCTTTTGGACAGATATACGGGCGCGGAAAGCCTTGCAGAGCTTAAAAGCTTTGCCGAAACGGTAAAAAATCAGATTTCATAAAAAAGGGCTGTTTAAAAAGTCAATTGACTTTTTAAACAGCCTTAACTTTTTCAAGGGGATAGGAAAAAAGCTTTGGAATTAACAAACTGAGCCAAAACTT
>CAJKHT010000123.1 GCA_905199755.1 uncultured Eubacteriales bacterium
ATATACTCATAAAATCAATCATATGAAACGGTGTCATTTTTAGGCAGAAAAGTGGGGATATTTCGATAATGATAATTGGTCGGGGGAAAATCTGAACAGACAGTTTTCAAAGGTTTATTCATGTGAAGTCAGCGGTAATAAGATTACTGTTATCGGCGCGCTTTCGGGTGTTTCGAGAATGCCGTTTTTGTATCATACTACCGAATACGAATTTTTTGAAAACGGAGAAATTAAAGTGACGCTCAAAGGTGAACTGCGTGACGGCTTGGAAATATTTTTGCCGCGGCTGGGATTTGAATTTACATCTCCCACGGAAAATGACAGCTTTGAATATTTTGGAATGGGAGCTGACGAATGTTATTCGGATATGTGCAGCCATGCAATGGTGGGAATGTACAGCAGCTGCGCCGATAAGGAATATGTAAACTATGCGGTTCCGCAGGAACACGGTAATCATATAAGGACAAAGCGTCTTAAAATGAATAACGGTATTACTTTTGCTTCGGACAGTGAATTTGAGTTTAATATTTCAAAATATACCTCCGAAATTCTCACTGAAGCGATGCATACCGATGAATTGAAACCGAATGGATTTACCAATATTCGCATAGATTACAAGGTTTCGGGGATAGGCTCAAACAGCTGCGGTCCGAGGCTGGCAAAACAATATCGTCTTGATGACAAAACAATAAACTTTTCATTCTATATATTGTTATCCTGATTAAAAAAGAGTGTTGCTGTGTTAATACAACAACACTCTTTTATCATTTTGTTCAATCAGTCTTTAAAGTAATCGGCAGGGCGCACTACTGTACGCAGGGTTTTTGCCTGTCCGTGCGGATCGGCAACCGGAAATTCGGTAAATTCTATTAAAGTGTCATCTGTTAAAGCGTCCTTTGTTTTTGTGATGTGCATATCCTGATATTCCATACAATATGTCATAATTATAAATTCACCGTTTTCTTTTACCGCCGCAAGTGCGATGCAGTTATCCTCTTTAGCCTCGGCAAGCTTAAGGTCTTTAACCAGAAGTACGGTGTATCCGTCAATATCAACACTTTCAAGTGTGGTGAAATTTTTATCGTCACCAAACATTTTCAGTACTTCATCATAGCTGTATGATTTCTTGTGTTCCGCTTTGTATGCATTGATTCTTTCGGCAAGCCATTCGTAATTTATGTTAAATTCGGTGGTGAATATATCAGTACTGTAGCAAATGCCCACTTCTTCGGCAGCGTCACTTTCACCGTCAAATACAATATAAAGCGGTTTTATGACATATTTGTCTGCCATAGGGGTACAGGTTATATCGCTGCCAAATTCATGCATATCGTCATATTTGACAGTAAGTACATTGCCATCAAGGGTGTAGTGCATTTGAGGAACAAGACTTATAAAGGGAGTTTCGGGCGGAGGAGATGCCGCAAAATCAAGAGCTATTATTCTGTCCTCGCCATTCCATTCATACCTTGCTACATATTTTGAATAGCCGTATGCCTCATTCGGACTGTCTGTTACATCGCCCATATCCTCTATGCATACCGCTGTTTTACCGCCTATATTATAGCCTTGTATATAGCTGCCGTTAAATAAAACCTTTATGTCGGTTTCAAAAACATCACCGCTGATTTCACCGACCGTACCGCGGCTTACGCGTGAATCTGTCTTCTTCGGGGAAGTACCCGACACTGTCAGAAGTCTGCTGCTGTCATCATATGTAAAAAAGAACGGGTATCCGAATTGTTCGTTGCTTAAGTCCTCTATTATCACGGCAGTTCTGCCGCCGATGTTGTATGCAGGAACCTCGTTTCCGCCTATAACGGCAAGTATATCGGTCGAATAAATATGTCCGATAATGTCTCCGCTTTCCGCATAAGCAGTGTTAAATGCACAGAGCATAGCAAGTATTGCGGAAATTATAAAAAATTTTTTCATATGATCACACTCCTTCTGCTTGAATTATAGCATAATTTTCCGTTACAGTCAATAAATTTCTAAAACAGCGGTATAAGCGAGCCGATGTCTGTAATTATGCCGCTTTTTAAAGAAAGAATATCGGTGCCGTGATTTTTGCAGAATGCGGTTATGTCATCTGCATTTTTGTGGGCGCGTATATCGCCGTTCACGGCAAGAATATTCGGGGCAATAAGTCCCGATGCACCTCCGATAAATCCGTAGGGCAGCTGAGGGAGATTTATAAATCCCGGTTCAATTAAAAGTATGTCAAAACGATTTTTTGCCGCAGCGTATATTCCTTTGTCGGAGGTTATAAAGGCGTGCTCGTTTACAATGCATACGGAGCATTTGGAGTATCCCTGTTTTACGTTTATAATGTCGCCGTATTCGGCAAGGATTTTTTTTGAGGTGTATTTTTCACTGCAAATGAGTACATTACCGATTGCGGCGGCATTGTATGCCGTATCCAGCGGATATTTTTCAAAAAGCCGTTTTTCGCCGCTGATTATGTGTGCATCGGGTAAAAGGGCTTTGTAATAATCAAAAGCCTCGGGAGCTGTGACAAATCTGCCGCCCGTGAGCATGTGAAGCTGCATATCGGCATGACCGCATACCGCATTGTAAAGCACATTCAAAGATACGGTTTTATATACTGTTATTCCCATATTCACGAGCATTCTTATGCTGTCGGCAGATATTCTGAAATCTGCAAGTACTCCTTTGACAGCACGGTCGGGGAGGTTTGGAACGTTAAAATAGTGCATCATTTTAGCATTTCCTCAAATTCGCTCTCCGATATAACGGTAACTCCCAATTTTACGGCTTTGTCAAGCTTGCTTCCTGCTTCGGAACCGGCAAGCACATAATCGGTTTTCTTTGATACACTCGATGATGTTTTTCCGCCGAGACTTTCGATTATTGCGCCTGCCTCCGCTCGTGTGTATTTTTCAAGAGTACCCGTAAGGACGAAGGTTTTACCGGCGAATTTTCCGTCCTCGCTGCTGTCATCGGAGTCATCAACGCATCTGACACCTGCCTGTTCAAGCTTTTGTATAAATTCGGCATTCTGCCGCTCGGAAAAATATTCCGTAACGGATTCTGCCATAACAGCGCCTATGTCATTTATTTGTGCAAGCTCCTGTGCGTCAGCAAGTCTTAAATTATCGAGAGTTTTATATTTTTTTGCCAGTATTTTTGCGGCTTTTTCGCCGATATGACGTATGCCGAGCGCGTTTATAAGCCGATAAAGTGGATTGGATTTGGACTTTTCCAGTGCGTTTAAAATATTCTGTGCGGATTTTTCGCCAAGCTTATCCATTTCGGCAATATCCTCGGCTTTCAGATAATATAAATCCGCAGCTGTTTCTATAAGCTTTTTATTAAGCATCTGTTCTATGATAGACGGCCCCAGACCGTCTATATCCATGGCTTGTCCCGATACAAAATGAATGATGTTTCTGAGTCTTTGCGCAGGGCAGTTTACACCCGTGCATCTGTACGCGGCTTCGCCCTCCTCGCGGACTACAAGCGCACCGCATTCCAGACAATGCTCGGGCATTTTAAATTCAATCTCATTGCCGGTTCTGTTTTCTTTTATAACCTCTACGACGGCAGGGATAATATCGCCTGCCTTTTCTATAACAACGGTGTCACCTATGCGTATATCCTTTTCGGTTATATAATCTATGTTGTGAAGCGTGGCGCGTGAAACGTTTGAGCCTGCAATGCGGACGGTGTCAAGTATGGCGAGAGGTGTCAGAACACCCGTTCTGCCGACCTGAACCTTTATATCGCGTATAACGGTTTTCTGTTTTTCGGCAGGGTACTTGTATGCGATTGCCCATTTGGGATATTTTGCCGTGGCTCCGAGGAGTCTGCGTGCATTGAAATCATTTACCTTGACAACCGCACCGTCTATGTCAAAATACAGCGACTCGCGCTGTTCGCCTATTTCCGTAATCTGATTAAAAGCCTCTTCAATTGTGCCGAAGGATGTTTTGTTGAGAATAGTTTTAAAGCCCTGCTCCTGTAAAAATTCAAGTCCCTGCACATGATTTTCTATTTCTGCACCCTCAATCCGCTGAATGTTAAATACAAAAATATCAAGTCTGCGTTTTGCCGCAATCTTTGAATCAAGCTGGCGCAGAGAGCCTGCCGCTGCGTTTCGCGGATTGGCAAAAAGCGGCTGCTCCGAGGCTTCAAGCATATCATTTATTTTTCTGAAATTGTCTTTTGAAAGAAAAACCTCGCCTCTGACTTCAAGAAACGGTATTTTGTCTTTAAGAGACATCGGCACGGAGCGTATGGTTTTAATGTTTTCGGTCACGTCCTCACCGGTAATTCCGTCGCCGCGCGTGGAACCTCTTACAAATTCTCCGTTCACATATTCAAGGGAAACGGAAAGACCGTCAATCTTATGCTCCACAACATAGCTGACATCGGGGATAACCTCTCTTACACGCTTGTCGAAATCAAAAATTTCCTCTTTGGAAAATGCCTTTTGCAGGCTTTGCATCGGCACCTCGTGATGTACTGGGGCAAAGTCCGACACAGGCTCTCCGCCCACACGTGAGGTAGGGGAGTTGGACTTTTTTAAGTCGGGATATTCTTTTTCGAGGTTTTCAAGCTCGACCAAAAGCGCGTCAAATTCAAAGTCGCTGATTTCGGGCTTGTCCTCGACGTAATATTTATAATTGTGATAATTAAGTTTATTTGTCAGTTCTTCAATTCGTTTTTTAGCCTCTGCGGGCGAAATGCCGTTTGCTTTCAAAGGTTTTATGCCCCTTTCAAAATTTTTATATAATTATATTATACCACCTGTCAGAAATATAGTCAAC
>CAJKHT010000124.1 GCA_905199755.1 uncultured Eubacteriales bacterium
TCACATTGAATTTTGATTTTCTATTTTTTTGGTTCACATGTATTATATCAATACAAATTTCAAAGTTTTATATATGTACTATTCCTTTTTCATATATCCGCTTATTTTCTCTATAGTATCGGAAACTGCATTCTGTGCTTTGCCCAATTCCATATCATGATACCTATAATCAAATTTCAGCACAAATTTATGAAGAAGCTCCTGCTGTGCGGCAAGCTCTTCCTTCTGCTTCCGATAAAGCATCGAAATAAATTCACGCGCATGCGTATCACCGAGTGATTTCGGTGCCGACCTTATAAGCTGCTCCGAATGTTTAAGGCAAATTCCGTTTGAATGGTGAAACTTCTTTTTAAAGCTCTCATCATTTGCCCACATATACAGCAGCACATCACAATAACGCTCCATAGTTGAAGAAAGCTTTTCACATATCAGGCAATCATCCGTAATCTTTTCCAGCATACCGCCGATTTTGTCGGCAGTTTCCCCGGAATTGCTCTTTTTAAACAACCCCGATTTGCCGCTTTCGAGTGTGGAAATTTCTTTTTCATATGCATTAAGCTTTTTTCGTATTTCTTCAAGATGCGTCTCCAGCGTAAGCGCAAGGCTAAGCTTGTTTGTACTTTTGAACAGCATTTCAAAATGGCGGCGGCAATATCCCTTTTCATTAGATACTATTCTGTAATCCGGCTCCATCATAGCCGCACCGAGTGCATACTCGACCGCTTCTTTTTCAAGCTTTTCTTCAAGAAAGCACAGAGGACATCCGCAGTCCGTCTCAAATGCCTCCGTCACAGGTATTGTATAAATCTTTTCTTTCACCGTATTCACCTTTTACGCATTCAACATTCTGTTTACCGCACTTATAAGCGCATATATCGAAGCGGAATTTATATTTGCATCAACGCCTACACCCCAGAAAACATTATCGCCGCTTTTTATTGCAATATATGCAGCCGCTTTTGAAGCAGACGAACGTTCCAGAGCATGCTCCGTATAATTGCATATTTCAAAGTCACTTCCGAGCTGCTCTCTTAAACCGTTGCAGAGTGCGTCCAGCGGACCGTTTCCTACCCCGTTTATCGTAATTATTTTGCCGCGGTATTCTATCGTTGCATCAAGATGTGTATGGTTTTCCGACAGTGTCGAATGATAGCACGAAAGCTTAATCGGTGAACAGATATTCAAATATATATCCTTGAATGCCTGATGTATTTCATGATTATCAAGAACCGTATGCTTTGCATCGGACATATCGTTGATAGTCCCCGCAAATTCTGCCAGCATGGGCTTCGGCAGTACATATCCGTATTTGTTTTCCATGATGTAGCTTACGCCGCCCTTGCCCGACTGGCTGTTAATAAGTATAGGCTCATATTTTCTTCCGATGTCTGACGGATCAATCGTAAGATACGGATTTGCCCATGTTTTCGAGCCTTCTTTTTCAAACAAATCAAAGCTCTTTTTGATTGCGTCCTGATGCGAACCCGAAAATGCCACATATGCCATATCGCCCGCATACGGATGACGCGGATGAATCGGCATTTTGTTGCATTTTTCAAATATTGCAATTACCTCATCTATGTTATCAAGATTGAGCTTTGGATCAATACCCTGCGAGAACATATTTAATGCCACCGTAACAATATCTGTGTTTCCCGTGCGTTCGCCGTTTCCGAAAAGTGTACCCTCAACACGATCCGCACCTGCAAGCAGAGCCAGCTCCGTTGACGCCACCCCCGTACCGCGGTCATTATGGGCATGCAGACTGATTACAAGATTTTCACGATTGTTTAAATGCTTGCACATATATTCAATCTGATCCGCATATACATTTGCCGTTGCCACTTCTATTGTAGACGGAAGATTTACTATTACCTTATTGTCGGGTGACGGCTTGAATACATCAAGCACCGCATTTGTTACCTCTGCAGCATATTCCGGCTCGGTACAGGTAAAGCTTTCCGGCGAATATTCATATCTGATATTTCCGTCAAGGCTCCCCTCAACCAGACTGACCACCAGCTTTGCGCCGTCTACCGCAAGCTGTTTTATTTCTTCCTTGCTCTTATGAAACACAACCCTGCGCTGCAGAGTAGAGGTTGAATTATACAAATGTACAATCGCATTCTTTGCTCCCTTAAGAGCTTCGATTGTCTTTTTGATAATATGCTCGCGTGCCTGTGTAAGTACCTGAATCGTAACGTCATCGGGAATAAGCTTTTCGTCTATAAGACGGCGTATAAAATCAAATTCCGTATGAGATGCCGCAGGAAAACCCACCTCGATTTCTTTGAAACCAAGCTTTACAAGAAATTGAAAAAACTCTATTTTTTCATCAATAGTCATCGGGGAATACAGTGCCTGATTGCCGTCTCTCAGGTCAACACTGCACCAAATCGGTGCATGGGTAATTTCTTTTTCGGGCCACTCTCTGTTTTCGAGAGGAACAGGGTGATACATTTTTACATACTTCTGATAATTCATGATTTACCTCCTTGTAAACTATAAAAAAAAGCCGAGTCACATGTGACCCGGCTTAATATCCTTTTTACAAATGCACAAAAGAATAAAACTGAAGACCACATGTCAATTCATCTTAGCAATAGCAAAAGATTGTTCAGATTTAAAACAGCACTCTTTACCATTTCATATTACCTCTTCTGTGATTTTTTATTATTATACACTAAAATACGATGTATGTCAATATAATTTTTCATTTATATGCAAAAATTATCGTTTTATGCGTCGGCGCGGTTTAATATTTACTCTTTTTCTTTTGCCGCCCAAATTAATTATAGGTATATTGACATGTTTTTGTCTGTAATTAACTTTAAACAAAGATGCTACATCTCTCTTTTTTGACAGCTGTTCGCTTCCCGACAGAATGGCTGCGGCAGGATTTAAGTCCAGATGCTTTTTCTTAAATCCGACAGTGCTTTTAAATCTGATTGTAAACAGCAGTGCCAGATAAAAGAATGTCATAAGCAGCTGAACAGCCAGACGTATATTAATATGTCTTTGCGTAAAGAGAATAATAAAGCCCGCAATCTGCCATGAAATTGTAACCACGCTCAATACTATCGGAGGGAATAAACGGTCAAGCTGTTTTGCCGACCGAAATCCGACCAGTCCCGAAATTATCTGCAGCGAGCCGCCTATAATCAAAAATAATCCGCCGTTTATATGCGACATTACACTTACCGCCGCTACCTTGTCAAGAATTACATTCTCATTTAAAAGCTTCACTATTTCAGAGAAAACCGAATATGCTGCCGAAACCAATCCGAACAACATAAAAACTCCCGAATATATTTTAAGTATATTTTGCAATTTTGCCATAATAAACCTCCCGATAATATTTCCGAATAAAATACATTTACATTATACAACACATTGAATTTAAAATCAATAAAAACGGCTAAAATAATTTTAAATTTGTACGTATATTATATCAAAGGTTATTTTTAATCGGCAAAATGCATAATATTAAGAAAAGACAAATAAAAAATGCACTTCGCGGGAGGACAGACTGAATATGAAACGTTTTTTAGCGATAATTGCCGCGGTAATATTCATAACACTTTTGCTGCCGCTGGCAATAGTAATGATAATGGGCGGAATGGTTGATAACAGTAAGCCGTTTGATGCCCCCGAAACCGCACAGCAGGTCAAGGTATACATAAAGCAGAATGACAGTGTGCAAAGCATGGATATAAGTACATATCTGACCGGTGTTACGGCTGCCGAAATGCCGTCGGATTTTGAGATTGAAGCGCTGAAAGCGCAGGCGGTCGCGGCAAGAACATATCTCGTCTCACATATCAACGCCCAAGCTTCGGACGAGCATAAAGGTGCACAGATATGCACCGATTCAACTCATTGCCAGGCATGGGTATCCGAGGATAATTTTAAATCGGGCAGAGAAAATGCCAATGAAAAATGGGATAAAATAAGAAATGCCGTCTCCTCCACAGAGCATGAAATAATCACATATAAAAAACAGCCCATATCTGCTGTATTTTTCTCTACTTCATCGGGTTATACGGAAGATGCAAAAGATGTCTGGGGAAAGGATACTCCTTACTTAAGGCGTGTCAAAAGCGAAGGTGACGAGCTTTCTCCGCGTTACAAAAGTGAGGAAACCTTTACCTCCGATGAATTCAAAAATAAAGCCGCAGAAAAAATTGAAGGCATTGATCAGAGTAAAAAATTGTACGGCAACATAAAACGTTCAAAATCCGGCGGTATTATAACGCTTGAAATATGCGGCACAGAAATTAAAGGCACCGAATTCCGAAGCATATACGGACTGAGATCCACAAACGCAGAGTTATCCGAGGAAAACGGTACGGTAAAAATAGAAGTAACCGGCTTTGGGCATGATGTAGGCATGAGCCAGTACGGAGCAAATTATCTTGCCGCCAAAGGCAGGGATTACAAGGATATTCTGAAGCATTATTACTGCGGTGTCAAGATAGAAAAGAGATAATTAACGCCGCTTATTCATGCGGCACCTCTGTTTTCGGAGGGAAAGCTTTAAAACCGTATTTACATCGCAAAAAATTTATTTGATATTTTTTCAAAAAACTATTGCATTTTTAAGAAAAATATGCTATAATATCTTTTGTTTGGTGGTTAAACTATAGATGCAGTCAAGATTGATACGCGGATATGGCGGAATTGGCAGACGCGCATGGTTCAGGTCCATGTGAAAGCAATTTCATG
>CAJKHT010000125.1 GCA_905199755.1 uncultured Eubacteriales bacterium
ATATCAGGATTCTTTATAATTCCCTCAACATAATATCTGAATGAAAACCCGATTGAGTTTGTTTTGCTTTTATAATCCGCCACCTGTTCTATAATGCCCGCCATTAAATCATTCACCATTTCGGTAGGGGCATCCGTAATCGGCGTATCACCCATAAACCGTTTCAGCATACTTTGGCTTCCGCTGCCCTCATTTCGCTGAAATGCGGCAATTTTCTCGTTTTTTCCGCCGACATCCTTCCAATTTGTAATCTTGCCGGAATAAATATCTTTTATCTGCTCGGTGGTAAGATTGGTGATAGGGTTGTCCTTGTGAACAAAGAAAACAAATGCCTCCGTTCCGATAGGCGTATATTCAAAAGTGGTTTGGTTTTCTTCTGCGTATGCCCTTTGCTCATCGGACGGATACACACCGATAAAAATATCCGTTTCTTTTTCCGCCAAAAGGCGATAGCCGTCAGGGGTATTGTTATACTCAAATATTCCGTCGTGCAGCTTTGTCGTATTCGGATATACAGCGTTCACAAATGCGGAGTATACGGGAAACAACGCAGCAGCCCCGTCAATTCTCGGCAGATTTTCGGTAAGCTTTAATGTTTTGCTGTCCGTCTTTACAATTTTGGAATTTTCCTCAAACGGCAGATACGCTTGAATATCAATGTTCGGAGAAGTATTAACAGTGATACTTTTGTTATATTTGATTATTCCGAAGTTTGTTCCGAGAGCGGCTCCGTACACTGCGGCACAGATACACCAAATTATTAAAAACTTATTTCTCTTTTTCAGCCATATCAAAGGCAGCAGAAGTGACGGTACAACAATTAAACCTATGTACGCTATAATGTAATTTATGCCGCTCGAAAACAATATCATAGCGGTTATAAATAAAGCATAATAGCTTGCAAATAAAGTTGCCGCAGTTAATATTATTTTAAGTACTATAAATAACGCTTTTTTCATTGCTTGTCTCCTTTTCCGTTTTCCGCATATCCCACAACGGATATTACCAACCCTATTGCGCCTATGCCCCAAGTGATATACTCCAAATGCCCTGCGGCGGATATTTCAATGCATATTGCAAAAAGAATTACCGCAATGCCGAGAACAATCTTCTTCATTATCCGCACCACCTCAGTCATTTAAAAATCCTTCCCAATAAACTTCAAAAATCTTATATTTATCAGCCTTTTTACCGATAAGATAATACCGTGTTACCTCGCCGTCACCGACTTGCGGAGCTAAACTCAGCGATTTCTCGTTATGCTTTAATTCGGTTTCGACTTTTGCAATGCCAAATTCGCTTATGCCCAAATGATTCAGTCTTTCGTAAATTTCCCGCTTATTTTTCTCCGAAATATCTTTCAGGTCATCTTTTTCCAAAAGCTCCAAATCATCAATGCAAATTTTACTATAGTAAATCCCGTCCTTAAAATTCTTTTCTTCGTTTTCTACAGCCGCAAGCAATGATTCATCTTCGATAACAGCTTTCATCTTCCCAAAAGAGCCTGACGTCATATTGTGATAAAACTCATAAATCATCAGCTCCCACTCATTTTCAACCGAGTCATCCGTAAGAAGAACTCTATCGTCGGACATAAATCTTTTTTCCAAGTTTATATCAAGTATCGGAAGCTTTGATTCATCGACATAATGTTCTGTCATGTACTGTTCATAATCTTTATTTTCATTGCTTTTATTGATATATACCTGTGTCGGCCCGTCTGAACCGCCGATTATGCCGATGCTTGAATTATCGCACGCAGTCAGCAGCAGGCAGCACGCAGCAAGCATTAAAGTTATTGTCCGTTTCACAAAATCAACCTCCGTATATACAATTTTGAAATCT
The DNA here is from genome assembly GCA_905199755.1 of uncultured Eubacteriales bacterium. GTDB lineage: Bacteria > Bacillota > Clostridia > UBA1381 > UBA1381 > UBA4716. The sequence continues at coordinate 1,846 of CAJKHT010000125.1, forward strand.
GTAAAACTGCATCATTTTTTTAAAATAATAAACTGTTTTTTGTGAGACATACAAAGTTAGTCAAGGCCTCAGGTACAAAAAAAGGGCAGTCGAAGCGGCTGCCCTAAGGGGATATGCGCAAGCATTGTCATTGTATCGCCAATGCCTGCGCATCGTTTTGCAACAGTGGTTTATACGTTGAAAATATACCTTATGTTACAACCGGGTCATCCTTATTCCAGATTTTCAATCATACGGGCAAATACAGCCGCCGCCTGCGCTCTTGTTGCATTTGCATTCGGCAAAAAGCTGCCGTCGTCATCGCCTTTCATAAGCAGGTTTGCAGCTGCCCAGCTTACAGCGTTTCTCGCATAACCGGAAATAGAGCTGCTGTCCGAGTATGCCGTGTTGCCGTTTGATTCTACGTCATATCCTTTGAAATTTGCGTAGCGGTAAAGGATTGTTGCCATCTGTTCGCGCGTAATCGGATCGTTCGGCGCGAAACGGTCTTTTGAAACGCCGGAAACAATGCCGTTTGCATTTGCCCAAGCAACCGCCCTGTCATAATAACCGCCGATTTCAACGTCCACAAACACAGAGCCTCCGGCTTGCGGCTCTTTCTCCATACGATAAATAATCATGACAAACATTGCTCTGGTCACATAAGAGTCGGGTGAAAATTCCATTTCGGTGGTACCCTTCATCAAGCCAAAATCATATGCGAATTTCACCGAAAAGTAAAACCAATCTCTTTTCTTAACGTCACCGAACGGATTTTCCCACTCGATGTCGGGTTTTACCTTGATATCCTTTTGTTTCTTTTTCAGTATGCCGCCCGTCACCGCATTGATTCGGTATGTCCACTGCGTTTTCCTGTCCGCAAATACGAGATGATAATAAGGTGTTTTAATGCCGCCGTCTACCAATTCTTCCTCCAAAAAGGTAACCCTGTCGCTGCATTCGGCATCATCAACGGCAATCTTTTTTGCGTCGGCAAGCAGAATATATCTTCTGCCGTAGATAATGTCGCCCGTTTTTGCGTCAATCTGGTAGTAATACTGATTTTTGCCGGTATAAAACTCCAATAAATAGCATTGCTTGCCCTGATAACGGTTAAGCTCAGTCTTGGTGAACACAATTTTTTGTGCGTATTTGTCAAGCTCTGCGTCCTTCAGCGCAATCTTCTTTGCTTCCTCCAAAGAAATATAATCCGGCTCATCGGTGTTCTTGCTTTTCTTTTCCAGTATAGCGCCGCTTACCGCATTGATTCGGTATGTCCACTGCGTTTTCTTGTCGGTAAATACAAGCCGGTAGTAAGGCGTTTTAATACCGCCGTCTACCAATTCTTCCTCGGTAAAGGTAACCTTTTCGGTGCAGCCTGCATCATCAATGGCAATCCTTTTTGCGTCGGCAAGCAGAATATATCTTCTGCCGTAGATAATTTCTCCCGTTTTTGCGTCAATCTCATAGTGATACTGATATTTACCGGTGTAAAACTCCAAAATATAGCAGGGTCTGCCTTGGTTGCGGTTAAGCTCGGTTTTGGTGAACACAATCTTTTGTGCGTATTCATCAAGCTTGGCATCCTTCAGCGCGATTTTCTTTGCTTCCTCCAAGGAAATGAAATTCGTTCCGCTGATATCATCAATATGTTTTCCCATCACAGCGCCGCTTATCGCATTTATTCGGTAAGTCCACTGCGTCTTATTGTCTGCAAAAACAAGCAGATAATACGGCGTTTTAATGCCGCCGTCTACCAATTCCTCCTCCAAAAAAGTAACCTTGTCGCCGCATTCGGCATCATCAACGGCAATCCTTTTTGCATCGGCAAGCAGAATATATCTTCTGCCATAGATAATGTCGCCCGTCTTTGCATCAATCTCATAGTGATACTGATATTTACCGGTGTAAAACTCCAGCAGGTAATAGGGCTTGTCCTGATTGCGGATTAGCTCCTCCTTGGTGAACACAATCTTTTCCGCATTTTCAACAAGACCGGCATCTTTAAGCGCTATTGTTTTTGCTTTTTCCAAAGAGATTAAATCCGCCTCGCCGATATTCTCCTCTTTCTTTTCGAGTATATCGCCGCTTACCGCATTGATTCGGTAAGTCCACTGCGTTTTATTGTCCGCAAAGACAAGCAGATAATACGGCGTTTTGATGCCGCCGTCCACCAATTCTTCTTCGGTAAAGGTAACCTTTTCGGTGCAGCCCGCATCATCAACGGCAATCTTTTTTGCTTCGGCAAGCAGAATATATCTTCTGCCGTAGATAACTTCTCCCGTCTTTGCGTCAACCTCATAGTGATACTGATTTTCCCCTGTATAAAAATCCAACAGGTAGCAGGGTCTGCCTTTATTACGGCTCAGCTCCTCTTTGGTAAACGTTATTTTTTGTTTGTTTCTGTCAAGTTCGGCGTCTTTGAGTGCAATTTCTTTTGCCTCATCCAAAGAGATAAACTTTGCCGTATCCGTAACAAGGTCTGCGGTCTTTGATTCTTCCGTAATCTTTACAGCCTTCGATTCATCCGCAAATGCCGTCAGTGGTATAAGCGAAAGCAGCAGTACTATACAAAGCAGAACGGAAACCGGTTTTTTTGTTTTGTGTTTCATGTTTCATGACCTCCTTTTTTGTAATTTCATCTTGTTCCGCAGCTTTCTGTTTATGCCGGAGTGCGAACATCCGGCGTTTTTTTCTTTCATAGGCAGCACGCTCCTTTCGGGTATGTAGTCACCTATTGTATTTTCGGCGTAAGAACGAAAAAAGGTGAGCCCGATTTCAAAATACTTTGAAAACGAACACACCTTAATAAATACCCACAAACGAATAACGGAAAAAGGCAAATCTACGCCTATGCCGCGAGTAAATGTAT
>CAJKHT010000126.1 GCA_905199755.1 uncultured Eubacteriales bacterium
CTATCGGAATAGCTATGATTGTAGGCGGCATTGCAGGACTTGTTACGGAGGCGGTGCTGAACTGGAACTACATAAAGGACACTTTTGAAAAGTTTTTTACCGAACACAAAGCGTGGATTATCGGACTGTCTGCGGCACTATTGGTATTGGGTATTATTCTCTTATTTACCGGTGTCGGTATCCCTCTGGGAATTGCGCTCATAGCTGCGGGGGCGGCAGGAATTATTACGGAAGCGGCTCTGAATTGGGACTTCCTTAGTGATAAGGTAACAGAAATATGCGGCAAAGTCTCTGAAATATTCCATAAATGCATTGACGGTATAAAACAAGCATGGGAAGCGCTGCCGGAAGGGATAAAGCAAGCACTGTCCGCATTGACAAGCATTATAGTTTCGCCGTTTACAGCTGCATTAAATACCATAAAAAGTATTGTCAGCCTTATTTCAAAGTTGGTATCATCCATCGGAGAAAATATGAGTGATACACATGTATCATCATCCGGAGAAAATCACGGCGGAACAGGAAATCGTTATAATGCTTATTCACTGCCCGATATAAGCTACAAAGTTCCGGCTCTGGCAAGCGGCGGAGTAATACCGCCGAACCGTGAATTTTTGGCGGTACTGGGAGACCAAAAGAGCGGCACGAACATCGAAGCACCGCTGGATACAATCAAACAGGCGGTTGCGGAGGTCGTAGGCAACGGAACAGATAATATCAATATTAAATTCACCGGCAGTCTTTCACAGCTGGCAAGAGTATTACAGCCGCAGATTAAGCGTGAGAACCGCAGAGTGGGAACAACACTTATTTCAGAGTAGAAAGCAGGGATAAAATGCAAAATTTAGTCTGTATAGACGGAAAATATTATAACATATCAATTCCCGAAAAAGGTATTAAACGTTCTTTTTCGGTGACAGATACGGATAATTCGGGGCGAAATATCAGCGGTGAAATGCTGCGTGACATAATCGGTACATACTATAATTATACAATTCAGTTTGAGACAAAGCAATTAAGTGCTGCCGAATACGATGATTTATATGAAACATTATCCGCACCTGTAGATTATCATACAATAACCGTGCCATACGGTCAGACAACCATGACCTATAAGGCATATGTCACAAGCGGAAATGATAATCTCAATCATCGGAACAGTTTGGGAAATAAATGGTCGGGATTGTCAATAGATTTTATCGCAATGTCACCGCAAAGGAGGTAGGATTATGGATTTTAAAGCTGTTTTATGCGACATACCGCCGAGCTTTATACCTTGCAGCTCCATAGAAGCGTCAAGCACGAACACGGCATATTCAAATATTGAATTGCTGAAAGGCACATATAATGAGCCATTTCCCGTGGCTACACTTGGCTATCACTCGTGGAAACTGGACGGCAAGCATAAAGCCTTGGGTGACACATGCCATGTGCCGTATATCAGTACGTCTGTGAGCAGTGATAACTACAGCGAAGCATGCAAAGGGTATTCATTGGGAACAACACCGATAATAACAAAAACCTTTGACACTCCGCAGCCGATAAAGGGTATTAATATTATTACTGCTCCGGATGTATATGCCACAAGTATTCAGGTAACGTTTTTTTATAAGAATGAAAACGGTGTAACCACATTTGATACGGAAGTCGTTTATCCGACATCGAATGAATTTTTTATTGAAAAGCCTTTGGAAAAATGCACAATGATTAAAGCGGTTTTTTCTGCGATAAGCAAGCCGAATAATTACTTTGTATTATTTAACTTGCTTGAAGCACGTACATATGAATTTGACCGAAACAAAATAACCGCATGCACTCTTTTAGAGGAAACAAGTGTTCTTAATACGTCAATGCCCTCAAATTCACTTGAAATGGAAGTAAAAAGTACCGAAGGAGTGAATTTTCTTCAAAAACAGCCGATAACAATATTTTTAGACGGAGAGAAACGCGGAACATTCTATATTGACAGTGTAGAAAGAGAAAACAGCTGTACGTACAGAATAATTGCATATGATATTATTTCACTGCTTGACTCATACAAATTCTATAACGAATTTTTAAACGGCTATTGGGGCAGAACCGATGTGAGCGGAAGTGAAGCGGTATCAACAATTACATTAAAAAGCTTATTGGATATGATATTCAAGCATTTGCCGTATAGCTATGAAGCTCCCGACATAAATATAACTCTTGCCCAAACTGATTCGCTTCCCCCGTGCGGCGCTAAACCGTCTGACGGAGGGTGGAACGGACAATATGTACGCGGTATGGGATATTTGTTTGAGGCGGATAATTGCAGAGAAGCATTGCTGAAAGTTTTATTAGGCTGCAAATTGCAATATGAGGTCAGTGATGATAATACTTTTGTGTTTTCCATATGGAAAAAAGGTTCAAGCAGGGTTATTCCTGTAAGTGATACATTTATCGGCGGGAATGTAGTAGATGATGCTTCCGTTACGATGTTATCGCTTAAAGTGAAAAAGTCATATTCGACCTTGACAGAAACCCAATATACATATACAGATTCTTTAGGGAAAACAGTCACCGTATCACAAAAGGAAACGGAAAGTTACACGCTGTCTCCCTCCGATGACTGGACTGTTGTTGAAGCATCACGCTATGCAACATGGTATCTCAGCCCAACTCGTATCAGCAGCCTTTCCGACAAGGGTATTACATTTGATTTTAAACATCCGGGTTGGTTCAGATATAAAAACACAACAGGCAAGGATTATAAACTGACACTTGATATTCTTGATTTACACAGTGCAGATTGTTTATATTCGAGATTTTTTTATGCCGGAGATACAACAGGGGAAGATACGGCTGTATCATGTGGGTTTATAAATGATTCTGCAGATGTGCCGAAGCATTTTGATAATTATTATAAAAACAACAAATATTTTGAAGGTAACATTGTTATCCCGAGTGATTTAAAATGCGGTGATACAATCAAGCTTTCCACAGAATGGCAGGGGGATTTTGTCGGAATTGTGGAACAGATAGAATATTCCCTGCAGGGCGGTCAGAAATTAATCGGAAAGGTAAAGGTGCATGCATATGGCTAATGATGAAACCACCCCCAAATGGATAACTACAAGGACGCAGGCGGATATTGATAATGATACCGAGCTTGCATATATCACTTATACAGATTTAAACCGCATAGGTGAGCGCATCAATGAGCTAATGATTATGGCAGACTTTTCTACTGACCTTTGCAAAACTGATTGGGAAAAGATTACGTCACAAAACAGTGAAAATAATTTTCCGACACAAAATACTATTTATATTATGCTATGGAAAATCAGCCTGCTTTGTAAAGAATATGGGATTGATTTTGAGATATATAAGAATACAAAAATCAGAACCGGAGCTAATCTTACTATATACCATATGAATTACATAGAGGAAACCTTGCATAACTTGTATTTAAAATTGACCGATGCGCAAAATTCATCCACATAAAAGGAGGCAAATATATGAATATTAATTTTACGGTGGACAGGCAAAAACTTATTCGGGAAACAACCGATGTGCTTGTGAGCAATTCACAGAATTGTTTGAATTTTAATTTTAAATTTTCATATGAATGGAACGGCTTAAACAAAGCGGTATTGTTAAAATGCGCCGACATTGAAAAGCCTGTAATTGTTCCTATTGATGACTGTGCATGCCTTGTTCCGTCATGCGTAATAAAACACGGGGTAACACTTATGTCTGTTATCGGCGGTAATTTTGCCGTAGTATCGGAAAAGCCTACATCTGAAAGCATAATCATAACCACAAATATTTTACGCATTGATTTTGCGGACACGTTAAGCACAGACGAGATTATTCCTGTTTTCGATACGGAAAATGCCTTGGCGGAGTTTATCCGCAGTCTCAGTCTGAATATAAATGTGACATTTGACGAATATCCCACAGACGGCAGTAACAACGCTGTAAAGAGCAGTGGTATAAAAGAAATGCTCGACAGCAAAGCCGATAAGTCAAGTATAGGAGATTTGTCTAAATTATGCGTAGCTGACCGTGATAGTATAGTATCAGCTATTAACAGCCTTATTCCGTCCATTAATGATATTAATTTAAAGCAGGATATTCTTACATTTGACAACGAGCCGACATATAACAGCGACAATCCCATTACAAGCGGTGGTGTTTATGATGAATTGGAACTTATAAGGAACGGCATAAGTGACAACATGAATACAATTGGCAATGAGATAGGCGCAATACAATTATCACTTGATGATAAGGTCGATAAGGTTGATGGAAAAGGCTTATCTGCCAATGACTACACAGATGAAGAAAAATCAAAGCTTACCGATTTGCCTACAAAGACGGAATTGGACGATAATTTCGAGGAAAAGCAGGACATTCTTACGTTTGACGAATATCCCACAGATGGCAGTGACAATCCCGTTAAAAGCGGTGGACTGTATACAAGGCTCCTTTCCCTTTCGGAGAATGTCGAAGCTGTACGTGCGGACGGAGCATACTGCAAAGAGTTTATCGGGGAATTAAAGCAAAAATCAATACCGCATGCCGATGTTACGGGTTATCCGATAATGCTGTCAAACCATTTATCGGGTGAAGAATTTACAAAATTCAATGTATACGGCAATACTGACGGTGTGGGTACGCTTGACAGTGAAAGCGGTAAATATAAAATACCGATT
>CAJKHT010000127.1 GCA_905199755.1 uncultured Eubacteriales bacterium
AGTTTTCCCCGTGTTGTTGCGTCCTAATAACAAGCATAATTCTCTATTAAAATCCATAACTGATTTTTTCAAGATTCTAAAATTTCTAGCCTCTATTTTCGTAATGCGCATTTTATCTCTCCTTATTGCCACCTCAATTAGAATGCTCGTTTCACTTTCAAATAGCTAATAATAATTGATCGTTTTATGTTGAGTTTATTAGTACTTATATTGTATTCCCAATCAATATAATCCGTCATGCATCATATTATCGAAATTAATTTTTTCACTCAATTTTCTTATAATCATCCAATTTTAATTCTTTCTTAAATTCTTCTTCGGTTGGCATATACAGTTTATATTTTGATGCAAATATCTGATTATTGTCTTCCGGCAATGTATATTTTACAATTGCATCGCTCTTATCGGCACATAAGACAATTCCAATCGGAGGATTATCTCCCTCATTCATCATTTCCCTGGTATAATAATTTACATACATCTGCATTTGACCTAAGTCTTGATGTGATAAATCACCTATTTTCAAGTCAATTAAAACAAAGCACTTCAAGATATAATTATAAAACACCAAATCAATGAAAAAGTGTCTGTCATCAAAAACTATATGTTTTTGTCTTGCCACAAATGAAAAGCCTCTTCCCAATTCCAACAGAAACTTTTGCAAATGGTCAATCAAAGCCTGCTCCAATTCTTTTTCGTAAAAATGAGGATTTTGTTCCAGCCCTAAAAATTCAAGCACATATGGATCACGGATAATCTTTTCATATTCCGGTTTCGGTTCAAGCTGTTGTATCTCACCTTTCACTGCCTCTTTATCCTGACTTGAAAGTAATCTCTCATAAAAAAATGAATTTATCTGTCTATCAAGTTGCCGCACACTCCATCCGGACTTAACACATTCATCAGCATAAAATTTTCTAATCTTTTCATTTTCGACCCGAAGCAATCGTCTATAATGTGTCCAACTTAATTTGGGACTCAGTGAATCCCGAATTGGAAAAGCACAATAAAATTGTCGCATCATCCTTAAATTTCTCTCATCAAATCCCTTTCCGAATTCTTTCGTCAAGTTTTCAGAAATAAATTTTATTAAGCCTTTGCCATATTCTGCTCTGTCATTTTTGCCGCAAGCTTTATATATCTGCTCTCCGATTTCCCAATATGCAGTAACCATCGCCGAATTCACTGCAATGTAAACACTATGTTGAGCCTTAATAACACTTGCTCGTGCGGTTTCATATATCTGATTAAGTTCGTTTTTTATAATTTCACTCATGTGCATTTCCTCAATTCATATATATACATAATTATTATAACACATTTTCCGACAAATTACAATCCGCAAAATCCACAAAATTTCAAACTCATTCCCGTAGGTACCGCACTATCAGCCTTTTGAAAAATTCTATACTAAAAAGCTGGCGCATATGGTCATCAAATTCAAGATAGATTCCCGGCTTTCTATCCTTATGTATAACAACATCATAGAAATATTGTTTAAATAATTTTTTTGTAGTTTCCTCGCTGTTTCGTGTTTCCTGAATATATCTGTTCATCTCATGCCGTATTTCTTCCGGCTTGATTTTTGTCTCGACTATTTTATAAAGTATTCCGCCAATCATATCGGATATATACTTCTTTGTATCTGTGTTTATATCTGTCCTCGGCAGAAGAACACAAATGCTATTTCCTTTAAATCTAACATCATGTTCCCTGCATTCAATGTATGCCGAGATTTCCGCAGCTTTTATCTCATATTCGTTTTCTATGCAGGTTTCCAGCATACACTTATCTTCACATTCGTCCAAAATCGCCTCAAATTCGGCTTTGGATATTTGCTGTGTCATTTCCTCATTCGCCTCGGAATAACTCCCGCAAATGCTTGCAAATTCGTACAACGCTTCTGCTACTTCATCTGCGCCTTCGGCAGATGATAAATAGGCAGACAAAAGTACAATATTATCATTATCCGAACAGTCTGCAATTTCATTTTTTAATTTGCTGCACTGTTCTTCTGCATCATCTTGCAAGTATAAATTTTTGCAGAATTCATCTATTGCACCCAATAATTCAGACATCGTCTGCGCTTCAAGTATTTTCATCATTACCAAAACCTCCTTTTTCCGCAAATTAAAAAATCCGCCGGTTCAGACGGATTTTGTTTATTTTCTTTTGAATAATTCCTTTATGTATTCATATTCATAAACATTCAGGCTCTTTGCATTTTCAATCATCTCTCGCATTTCTTCATCAATTATATCTTTTTGAATAGCTATATCAATAATACCTTTACTGCTGAGTGCCATTCTTTCATCCTTAAACACCACGTAATCAGTTGTTGAACGGTCATATCGTATTATCAGCTCATAGTAGTTCATAGCCTATATCTCAACCTCTACCGTTACAGTCCCAAACAGTGTAACCGATATTTTCTCCTCAGACAGTATTTTCACTTCCGTAACCGCAATCCGAGTCATATTATCGTCATACTCCGTCATCTTTCCGGGCATAGCGGATATTGTATCGTAGATTTCCCGAAGTCTGCCGCCGCTTTCTTTTTCCATTTGGCTGTTTACCTCTGCTATGTTAAGTTTTTCCTGCAATGCTTTGATTTTTTCATACTCATCACGGCATTTTGCGGTTATATCGGCGCGGCTTTCCCGATTTTTTACACCATCAGCTACCATCTGAAGGATATCTTCATTTTTGTCATCAATCTCTTTTTTTAGGCTGATTATCTCTTTATGCGAATCCGGTGCCGCCAGTATTTCCGCAATGCTCCCGTTTAGCAGTGACTGAATTTTTTCTTTGCCGTCAATCATGCTGTTCATAGCCTTTACTATCCCTGTATGCAATCTTTCTTCATCTATTGTCGGCGATGTTCCGCAGGCATCTTTTCCGTTTGTCAGTCGGTTTACACATCGCCATACGATACGTTTCCCATTCGCCGTCCAAGTGGTTCGTCTATATTGACTTCCGCAGTCTCCGCAGATAACCAGGCCGGTCAGTGCATACTTACTGCTGTATGATACTTATGTCTGTCATATCGTCATAACTGTCTGTGATCCGTGCTTTTTGCAGTGCGTCTTCTATCTGCATTGCAGTCGCAGGCAAAATCAAATCCGTATAAATATATTCTCCTGTTATGGAATTTACGGTTGTTATTTCCGCAACGACTTTATCTCTCAATGACATTTCCTCACCTCACATACTCAAATTCATGTCATCCTGCGTCTGTTCATTCTGTTCCTCTTTTAATTCTTCCTCGGTCAGTTTTCTGAAATCGTCCTCGCCGGGAATTAACGAAAGTGAACTTCCGCAATCCCATCGGCACAATAATTGTCCCATATCATCCACCCCTTCCACCGTTGCTCTGTCTCCGGCGGTTTGCTTTGCATACGGATCGTCAAAAGGGCTGTTTAACACTACCCTCGTGCCTTTGGGATATCGCTCTCTCAGCCTCTCTACTTCTTCGTGCGTTGGTATTCTCATACTGCCCATATTTGTTCCACCTTTCAAATATTAAAGGACGCACCTTTCGATGCGTCCTTTTTGTGTTATTCAGATATCGAATATATCTGTCTTATCAGTTGTATTATTCTGTTCCATCTCAGCATTTGCAGTTCCGGTGTTTCTGTCTGCTTTTTCACCGTTTCTGTTTTCAGCCTGATTTCATCATCCGTCATATACACGATATCTTTGTGCGTATGCCCGGCATTGGCTTTGACAGTCGGAGTCCATTTTGCATATACGGTTTCATCATCCGTCAGCTCAACACTTGTTACCTTGTTTTCCTTTGTCTGCGGATCAGTGTACCAACCGCTGAATGTATATCCTGCTCTTGTTGGAATGTAATCCGTAAGCCTTATCACCGAACCGTACTCTGCCGTAACCGGTCTTATGTAGCTTCCGTCCTCTGTGGCAAATGTAAGTGTTCTTGTACCCGTTATCCGCCATTTTGCAGTCAGCGTCGTGTCTGAGTGATACACTTTATCCGAGCTGACCTTTTCGCCGTCTTCTGTGAACCATCCCACGAACTCGTAATCCGAATCCCTGTAAGGCAACGGTAATTTAATCTGCCCTTTCCGGGTTGTCAATGTGGCGCTTGCCACTGTGTTGACATATCCCTGCCCCATAAATCCGCCGTTTGCGTCAAGTGTAACGGTGTAGTTCTCATCATCGAACATTTCGGTGTATATGCCTGTGTTTTCAGCCTTATCGGAGGCTTTAACATCTGCCGCAAATATACCGTTTGTTCCGATTAACGCTGCCGCCATTGCCGCACTGATAATTCTTTTGTACTTCATATTTGCTCCTCCAATTTATATATTTTCCCTTTCGGGCAACACAAACAATACCACAACATTTTCCGAAAGTCCAGACAAATCCGCAAACTTTTCAAAAGAAAAAGACAACCCGTGCAGGTTGCCTTAAAAGCGGTCATATAAACCGGAATTTTCAAATTAGTCTTTGCAAATAACCTTTGAACCTTCACCATCAA
>CAJKHT010000128.1 GCA_905199755.1 uncultured Eubacteriales bacterium
ATATTATCATTTTGGAGCCAAATTTGAGGTTTACACAAAATGAGGGACTGCCCCATTATATCCGAACCCCCTTAAGCTTTTTTGGTTTTTCTGCCCTATCCAAACCGAATCGCAGCATTTGTATTACCTGCGATATGTGATTTTGCTCCTTTTCTTGCGTTTAGGAGTTTTTTAACATCCCCTCTTTGTATTTTTATTCAGTTCGGGATATTGCCGTAAGCTCTATTTCATCGCCTTTTTTGCCGGCAGTAATAATTGTTTTCGGTTTAATTCCGCCTTTAAGCGCGAGCATGGATAATTTATCCTCTATAAGCTTCTGAATTGCACGTTTAAGCGGTCTTGCGCCGTATTTTGCGTCATAGCCTTTTTCCAGTATAAGTTCTTTTGCCGGATCGGTAATAACAAATTCCGCGCCCTTTTCGTGCATTTTATTTGTTATATCCTTAAGCAATAAGTCAATTATAGCGCGAAGCTCTGTCTTGGTAAGTGGCTTGAAGGTCACTATATCATCTATTCTGTTTAAAAATTCCGGTCTGAACTGTTGTTTAAGACTCTTTTCCACATTATCCGCAAGAGTTAATTCCTCGTTTGCCATAAATCCCGATGCGGCACTCTTAAATTCGGAGCCTGCGTTGGTAGTCATTATTATAATTGTATTTTCAAAATTAACAATTTTTCCGTGGCTGTCGGCAACGCGTCCGTCATCAAGTATCTGCAAAAACAGATTAAATACATCGGGGTGTGCCTTTTCGATTTCATCGAGCAGAATAACCGAATACGGCTTTCTGCGTACTTTTTCGGTAAGCTGTCCGGCATCGTCATAGCCTACATATCCCGGAGGTGAACCTATAAGCTTTGAAACCGAGTGCTTTTCCATGTATTCCGACATATCTATTCGGATAAGCGCTTCTTCGGTATCAAACATAACCTCGGCAAGCGTTTTTACAAGCTCTGTCTTGCCGACTCCGGTAGGTCCCGCAAATATAAATGACACGGGACGCTTGCGTGAAGTAATATCCGCTCTGCCGCGGCGGATTGCGCGTGCTACCGCGTCAACTGCCTCATTCTGACCGATAACGCGTTCGTGTATTCTGCTTTCAAGATTCAGCAGCTTGTCGGCTTCGCTTTCGGTCAGTCTGTGTACGGGTATTTTCGTCCAGCCCTCTATGACGGCGGCAATGTCCTCTTCGGTTATCTCGGCTTTTGCCGCCTCTTTTTCGGCTTCGGCAAGCTTTTTGTCAAGACGCAGTTTTTCCGTTTTCAGATTTGCTGCCTTTTCAAAATCCTGCTCCTCCGTAGCCTTATTAATGTCACCGTCTATGCTTGCGGTGCGTTCGCGCAATACCGTGGCTTCGTATATTGCCTTGTTTTTGAGGTTTACACGCGAACCTGCCTCATCTATAACGTCAATTGCCTTGTCGGGGAGAAATCTGTCCGTAATGTATCTTTCAGACATTCTTACGGCATCTTCAATGACTTTCTCTCCGATTTTTACATGATGATATTTTTCGTAATAATCTTTAATTCCGCTCAGAATTTCAATGCTTTCTTCGATTGACGGCTCATCAACCAGTACAGGCTGGAAGCGTCTTTCGAGTGCACTGTCCTTTTCGATGAATTTTCTGTATTCTGCAAGGGTTGTGGCTCCGATTATCTGAATTTCCCCGCGGGCAAGCGCAGGCTTTAATATGTTTGCCGCACTCATTGCCCCCTCCGCATCTCCTGCGGCAACAATGTTATGAATTTCATCTATTACAAGAACAACATTTCCGGCTTCCGCTGCTTCATTAAGCAGGCTTTTAAGGCGCGCCTCGAACTGACCTCTGAACTGTGTTCCTGCAACAATCGCTGTAAAGTCCAGAAGATAAATCTGACAGCCGAAAAGCTTCGGGGGAACGTTTTTTTCAAAAATTCTGCACGCAAGTCCCTCCGCGACTGCTGTTTTACCTACGCCCGGTTCACCCAAAAGCACGGGATTATTCTTTGAACGTCTGTTTAAAATCTGTATAACGCGCTCAATTTCGGCATTTCTGTTAACAACTCTGTCAACCTGACCGAGCGCCGCCTTTGCCGTAAGATTTGTTCCGTAGGTATCAAGCATGCTTTTCTTGTTTTTAGCCTTGCCTCGTGCTGCTTTGTCCTTTGTACCGGCTTTGTCCGTACTTTCGCGGTCGCCGCCGAACATATTGCCGAAGAATTTGCCGAGAGGTGCCGTTGCGGCACCGCCCTCATCATCCGAACCGCTGCTCATTTGCTGCATAAGGTCATTAATGTCATTGTCTATCTGCTGCATACCGCCCATATCCTCGATAAATTCCGACATCTGCTCATTAAGAGAACCCAAATCCTCGTCAGCAACACCGAAACGGCTTATCATATCATTAAGCGGAGCAATGCCAAGCTCTTTCGCACATGGCAGACATAACCCCTCGCTGGTTGTTTTGTTTCCTTCCATTTTGGTTATATACAAAACGGCAGGATTTTTTTTACATTTTGAACATAATTCCATATTTTAAAAAATCCTTTCAGATTGAATTATCTTTTAACTGTATGATTATACCATAAAATCAGCCGGAATAAAAGCTTTTTTTAATATGTTAACAAAATATTTATTTTATATGTATTTTTCGTTCATCTAAACGGTCAAAAACGGCAGGATAACTTCCTTTTTTAACAAATTTTAAGATTTTTCATAAAAAATATTGTAAAATCGGCGGATATGGTATATAATTAAGAAGATTGTATAAAGAAAGAAATTCAGGAGGATAATGTGCATGGAACAGGAACAGAGTGCAAGATTAAAGCAGATTTTAAAAAACAGACGCGATAAGCTGACAGAATATCAGGAAAATGGTGCGGACCCGTTTAAGGAGACTAAATTTGATGTAGACACAAAATCGGCTGATATAAAAAACAATTATTCCGATTATGAGGGCAAAACCGTAAAAATTGCGGGAAGAATAATGTCCAAGCGCAGAATGGGTAAGATAGGTTTCTGCGATTTGGCGGATGCCGCAGGAAAGATACAGATTTTCCTTAAGCGCGATGTTTTGGGAGAGGAAGAATATGAACGTTTCAAAAAGCTTGATATAGGTGATATTGTAGGTGCTCAGGGTGAGGTGTTTACTACCGAAGCCGGAGAGATTTCCGTACTTATAAAGGATATGACGCTGCTGTCAAAATCACTTTTGCCGCTGCCGGAGAAGTTTCACGGCTTGAGCGATACGGACATGAGATACCGTCAGCGCTATGTTGACCTTATCATGAATGATGACGTAAAGGAAACATTTGTAAAACGTTCAAAAATCATTGCCGCAATACGCAGCTATCTGAATAAAAATGAGTTTCTCGAGGTTGAAACTCCTATGCTTGTTGCAAATGCCGGCGGTGCTGCAGCAAGACCGTTTGAAACGCATTTTAATGCACTGGACGAGGACTTTAAGCTGCGCATCTCATTGGAGCTTTATTTAAAGCGCCTCATTGTCGGCGGATTTGACCGTGTATATGAAATAGGACGTGTTTTCAGAAATGAAGGACTTGATACCCGTCATAATCCCGAATTTACGCTTATGGAGCTTTATCAGGCATATACCGATTATCACGGTATGATGGATTTGACGGAAAATCTGTACAGACATGTTGCGCAGGAGGTACTCGGCACAACGAAGATTGTCTATAACGGAATTGAAATGGATTTGGGAAAGCCGTTTGAGCGTATTACTATGCTTGATGCGGTAAAGAAGTATTCAGGTGTGGATTTTAATGAAATCAAGACGCTTGATGAGGCTCGTGCTGCAGCAAAGGAGCATCATATAGAATATGAGGAGAGACATAAGAAAGGCGATATTCTTAATTTATTCTTTGAGGAATATGTTGAAGAACACCTTATACAGCCGACATTTGTAATGGATCACCCGATTGAAATTTCTCCGCTTACAAAGAAGAAGCCGGAAAATCCCGAATATGTTGAGCGGTTTGAATTCTTTATGAACGGCTGGGAAATGGCAAATGCATATTCGGAGCTTAATGACCCGATAGATCAAAGAGAACGTTTCAAGGCGCAGGAGGAGCAGCTTGCGCAGGGAGATGAAGAGGCTAACACCACAGACGAAGATTTTATGCGTGCATTGGAAATAGGTATGCCTCCTACGGGCGGTATCGGCTTCGGAATAGATCGTATGTGTATGCTGCTTACGGATTCTCCTGCAATAAGAGATGTGCTTCTTTTCCCAACAATGAAGCCGCTGGATAAATAAAAAACGGAAAAAGTCAGTATTTATGCGGGTTTGCGGATTTTGAGAATATCAAAAACTACGCCACACTACGCCAATACTACGCCAATCTGTGCAAGAATTTGTGCAGACATAATTGAAAGGTAACGATGCTTACAAAAAAGAGTTGCAAATACACAATTTGCAGCTCTTTTTGTTTATAATATAAAATTCTGAAT
>CAJKHT010000129.1 GCA_905199755.1 uncultured Eubacteriales bacterium
TTACTGCGATTATATTATATCACAAACTTTGGGATAATTCAAGGAAAAATTCAAGAAAAAATCACGGTTTTTCTTGACAAAATTATGAAAATCATATATAATGTTTAAAAAGATTTAATTCGCTTATTTTTTATCCTGGTATATCCTGACAATATGATGTATTATACAAGTAAATATTGGTTTTAATTAAGCAGAATGATAGTCATTGATGTGGTTATTTTTGTATTTTTTTATTTGAAAGAAGGCATTTTATGGACGAAGAATTGTTGGAACGCAAAACAAAGGAAGAACTGAAGCAGATTGCGCTGGGACTGGAAATTCCGCGTATATCAACTATGAAAAAAGATGATATAATTGCTGCGATACGCGAGCGCAGAAAGCAGCTTGAAGAGGAAAATAAGAAGCACCGTGAAGTGAAAAAGAAGAGAGAGCGTCCCGCAGATGCGGTTGAGGTCTGCGGAGTGCTGGACGTCATGAATGACGGCTTCGGCTTTCTTCGGTTTGAAAATTATTCGAGCGGTGAAAACGATATTTATGTGTCACCTACGCAGATTCGCAGATTTAATTTGAAAACAGGTGATGAAATCCGCGGGGACTGCCGTCCGACGGAGGACGAGGACAAATATTCGCCGCTTTTGTTTGTAAAGGAAATAAACGGTGATCCGCTTGAAATAGCGCTGAAACGCCGCCCGTTTGATAAGCTTACACCTATTTATCCGAAAGAGAAGCTTCGCCTTGATACAGGTGATATGTTTAAAAGTGCGGCAAGACTGATTGATATTGCGGCACCTATCGGTAAAGGTCAGCGAGGTATGATAGTTGCTCCGCCGAAAGCCGGAAAAACGACAATCATAAAGGAAATAGCACAGTCTGTATCAAAAAATTATCCCGATATAAAGCTTATAGTGCTGCTTATAGACGAACGCCCGGAGGAAGTAACGGATATGCAGCGTTCGATTGACGGTGAGGTTATATATTCAACCTTTGACCAGATGCCGGAGCATCACTGCAAAATAGCGGAGATGGTTTTGGAACGTGCTCAAAGACTGGTTGAGCAGAAGAAAGATGTTGTGATTTTACTGGATTCCATAACGAGACTGGCGCGCGCATACAATCTGACCGTTACACCGACAGGCAGAACACTGTCGGGAGGTCTCGATCCCGATGCATTGTTTAAGCCTAAAAAATTCTTTGGTGCGGCACGTAATATTGAGGAGGGCGGCAGCCTGACGATTTTGGCAACAGCACTGGTCGAAACGGGCAGCCGTATGGACGATGTTATATTTGAGGAATTTAAGGGAACGGGTAATATGGAGCTTAAGCTTGACAGAAATCTACAGGAAAAACGCATATTCCCGGCTATAGATATTCTAAAATCAGGAACACGCCGCGAGGAAGATTTGCTCACACAAAAGGAACGTGAGGCAAGCTGGATAATACGGCGCGAAATGACACGCAGCTCTAACATTGAAACAACAGCCAGACTTATTCAGTATATCAGAAGCACGAGAAATAATGATGAATTTGAAAATGTAATCATAAAGAATTACGGAAAAAACTGATTAAGTGAAGGTTAATATGAAGATATAGGCATTTATGTTGATTATAGTATCCGTCATAATCAGGACGGATTCATCGGAACAGATATAGAAACCGGAATATAAAATGCACCGCAAGGGGACTGCTGCTTAATTCGGCAGCCCCTTTAACATATTTGCATGATTTTCGGTATTGCAGAAATACTATTAATGTAAAATTTATATTTGGGAGCGGAATATGGACAGAAAAGAAAAAATTTTGTCATTTATGCGTTCAAAGGAATATGTCCCTTTAAAAATGAAAGAAATAGCGGCAGTGCTCTGCGTGCCGCATGAGGACGAGCCGGAGCTGGAAAAAATACTGGAGGAGCTGTGCACCGAGGGCAGTGTCTACATGACCAAAAAGAAAAGATATATGGCGGTGGGAGAACACAGCATGACCGTCAGCGGCAGATTAAAGTGCAGCAGCAGAGGATTTTTCGGATTTGTTATAAGTGAGGACGAAAATATCGGTGATGTTTTCGTTCCCGGCGATATGATGAGCGGTGCGCTTGACGCAGATAAAGTACTGGTTAAAATCAACGGAGAAAATTCGCGCGGCGGGCATCACGAGGGACACATAATAAAAATTCTTGAACGTGCAAACAAAACTGTTATAGGTGTTATATATAAGGAAAAAGCAGGAGTGTATCGGCTGCGTCCCGACAGAGCGCAGATTTATGCAAATATAAAAATAACTCCGGAAAACAGCATGGGCGCGGTTATAGGCGACAGAGCCGCAGCCGAAATTACGGAATATACGGATAAAGGCAAGGTTTACGGCAGAGTGGTTTCCGTTTTGGGCAGCAGCGAAAATCTGAAAGGCTGTGTTGACGGCTTGCTCATGGGCAGCGGTATACGGCATGAATTCAGCGATGAGGTTTTGCGTGATGCCGCAAATGTGCCGATTAAGCTTGATGAGACCGATATTGCCGGCAGGCGTGATTTGAGAAATGAGTTAATTTTTACCATTGACGGTGACGATGCGCGTGATTTTGACGATGCGGTATCGGCAAAAATTCTTGAAAACGGAAACCGGCTTTTGGGAGTCCATATAGCGGATGTATCGCATTATGTTAAACCCGGTACGGCGCTTGATAATGAAGCATATGAACGAGGTACAAGCGTATATCTTGCGGACCGTGTGATTCCTATGCTGCCTGAGAGACTGTCAAACGGAATATGCAGCCTGAATCCGAATGAAGACAGGCTAACATTATCTGTTTTTATGGAAATAGACAAATCGGGAAACACCGTAAAGCACAGTATAGAAAAATCCGTTATATGTTCCAAGGAGAGAATGACTTACCGCAATGTAACGGCAATTCTTAATGGTGAAAGCGAGGCTTTGCGTTCGCGTTATGAAAATATTCTCGATACACTGTATCTTATGCGTGATTTGGCAGAGCTGCTGCGGTTAAAACGCGAAAAACGCGGCGCTATTCAATTTGATTTTCCCGAAACGGAAATCGTTGTTGACGAAAACGGCAGACCGATTGATATATCAAAAGCGGAGCGCGGATTGTCAAACGGAATTATTGAAGAATTTATGCTTTGTGCAAACGAAACCGTGGCAGAGTATGCTTTTTGGTCGGATTTGCCTTTTGTGTACCGTGTTCATGAACCGCCGTCTGCCGATAAGATTTTGGTTTTTAATGAATTTATAAAAAATTTCGGTTTATCGGTAAAGGGCGGCAAGGATGGAGAAATACACCCGAAAGCATTGCAGCAGATTCTTGATGCGGTAAAGGATACGCCTGAAGAGCGCATGGTTGCGTCAAATATGCTCCATTCGCTTATGAAAGCCGAATATAAACCCGAAAACCTCGGTCATTTCGGACTGGCATCAAAATATTATTGCCATTTCACATCGCCGATAAGACGATACCCGGATTTGACCGTACACAGAATATTAAAGTCGGTTATTGACGGAAAAATACCGAACGGTGATAAAATCGGAAAAATTGCGTCACATTCGAGTGAAACGGAAATTGCGGCGCAGTATCTTGAACGTGATGTGGACGACCTCATGAAGGCTGCGTATATGTCGGAGCGTATCGGTGAAGCCTTTGACGGAATAGTGGCAAACACAGCCGGTTTCGGAATGTTTGTCGAATTGGCAAATTCGGTTGAGGGACTGGTGCGTGTCGAGAGCATGAAGGACGATTATTATGAACTCGATACACAGACGGGAGCGCTCACGGGACAGCGTACAAACACAATCTATCGTATAGGTGATGAGGTCAGAGTGGTTGCGGTGCATGCGGATGTTACGGCACGGCAGATTGATTTTGTGCTTGAAAAGGACGTAAGCAGCGCCGATTTCAGAAAAGCGGCACAGCAGCGAAAAAAGCACGAAAAAATAATTGACGGAAAAAAACATAAAAAGAAAAGAAAGCTTGTAAAGAAGAAAAGATAATATGGATAATTTTGAAATAATCGTACCCGTTCTTTTGGGAATGGAGGCTTTTACGGCAAAGGAAATACGCAGACTGGGTTATGAAACCACTGCCGTTGAGGACGGCAGAGTTACCTTTAAAGGTAATTGGGAGGCGGTTTGCCGTGCAAATCTCTGGCTAAGAACGGGGGAGAGAGTGCTTATTAAAATAGGTGAATTTAATGCGTATTCGTTTGAAGAGCTCTTTGATAAAACGTATGCACTGGACTGGGAATGTCTTATAGGGAAAAATTCGGCATTCCCGGTAAAGGGATATTGCCTGAAATCAAAGCTTGCGAGTGTGCGTGACTGTCAGGCAATAATAAAAAAAGCGGTTGCGGCCAAGCTTTCGGATAAATACGGTATCGAGTGGCTGCCCGAGGACGGGGGTACATATCAGATACAGTT
>CAJKHT010000130.1 GCA_905199755.1 uncultured Eubacteriales bacterium
ATGTACCTCAGTAAAAATAATATGAATTTATTATATAACAAATTGAAAAAATTTTCAACCTTTTTTTGAAAATAGATTGTTTTTAATTAAAATAACTGTTATAATAAAAGTATATTAATTACACGAGGTAATATAAACTAAAAAATGGAACAGTTAGCAAAAAAAACTTTTAAAATACTTGAATTTGATAAAATTTTAAATAAGCTTGCATCATATACGGAAAGTGAAAATGTTAAAAAACGAATTACGGAGATGTTTCCGTTTTCGGATATTGAAGAAGCGAGAGCGGCGCAGCGTGAAACAACGGAGGCGCTTATTACTATGCTGAAGCTCGGCAGCCCTCCCGTGAATCTTTCTGCGGCTGAGGTGATTTCGCCGATAAAGCGCGCGGAGCAGGGCGGTATGCTCAGCACACGGGAGCTTATGGATATTGCGCGGCTTTTTTATATTGCACGGCGCATGAAAGCATATCTTTCCGAAGCGGCGGAGGAATGTACCATGCTGCATGAAATTGAGGAGGAAATAATAACGGCAAAGGCTTTTGAGGACAGAATAAGTCTTTGCATAGTATCCGAGAATGAAATAGCGGACGAGGCATCATCGGAGCTGGGAGCAATCCGACGGAAAATACGAAGCCTAAACGGAAAAATCAAGGAAACCCTTAACAGCATGGTACACAGCAGTCATTACAAGAAATTTTTGCAGGATCCGATTATTACCATGCGTTCCGACAGATATGTAATTCCCGTTCGCAGCGAGTATAAAAACGAAGTACCCGGTATAGTTCACGACACATCTGCCAGCGGTGCAACTATGTTTATAGAGCCTATGAGCGTTGTAAATTCCAATAATGAAATACGTGACTTAAAGAACCGCGAGGAAATTGAAACGGAACGTATCCTTATGGAATTGTCGGCGCTTGCGGCTGAAAATGCACATGCGGTATTTGTTGATTATTCCTGTGTATCAAGACTGGATTTTATGTTCTGCAAGGGCAGACTGTCACTTGACATGAACGGAACGGAGCCGATTCTGAATGACAGAGGAATTATTGATTTTAAGAGAGCACGTCATCCGCTTATCGATAAGGACAGCGTTGTTGCAAATGATATACGTCTGGGACGTGATTATGATTCGCTGGTTGTGACAGGTCCCAATACGGGCGGAAAAACAGTAACGCTTAAAACCATAGGACTGTTTTCGATTATGGCGGCATCGGGACTGCACATAAGTGCGGCTGACAACAGTGAGGCGGCAGTGTTTGAGCATGTGTTTGCAGATATAGGCGATGAACAGTCGATTGAACAGAGTCTTTCGACGTTCTCGTCGCATATGGTTAATATAGTAAGCATACTCGAAAATATTGATAATAATTCCCTTGCACTGTTTGACGAGCTGGGAGCCGGTACCGATCCGACAGAGGGTGCGGCGCTGGCAATATCGGTGCTGGAATTTCTGCGTGCGCGCGGTGTAAAAACGGTTGCCACAACACATTACAGCGAATTGAAAATATTTGCTCTGTCAACCGACAGGGTGGAAAATGCGTCATGTGAATTTGATGTTGAAAGCCTGCGTCCGACGTATCGGCTTATGACGGGCGTACCGGGAAAATCAAATGCGTTCGCAATTTCAAGACGATTGGGACTGGACGAGCGTATAATAAGCCGTGCAAATGACATTTTATCGGACGAGGACGTTAAGTTTGAGGACGTTATAACCGATCTGGAGCAAAACAGGGCAAAGGCGCGTACCGAGGCGGAGGCCGCTGCAAGAATGAAGCGCGAGCTTGCCGATTTGCGCGGTGAGATAGAAAAGGAAAGAATAAAGCTAAAGGAAAATAAATCGCGTATACTTGACGAGGCACGGCGCGAGGCGAAAATTATCGTTATGGATGCGCGCGATGAGGCAAATTCCGTTATAAAAGACCTTGAAAAGCTGCGTCAAAAGGGTGCATCGGGCAAAGAGCTTGAAAAGCATACGTCAAAGGCACGCGAAAAGCTTAAGACAAAAGAAGATAATATCGACAGCGCAATGAAACGTGCGGCGAAGCCGAAGAAAACATTTTCAAATCCGCCGAAAAATCTTAAAGTGGGCGAGACGGTAAAAATTTCGGATATAAATGAAGAAGCGACCGTACTCAAGGTGCCGGATAAAAACGGAAATGTCCGCGTTCAGGCAGGAATATTAAAGATGGACGTGCATATAACAAACTTAAAGCGCGTGGAGGATAATAAATCAAAGCAGCTTGCCGAGAAGTACGTGAAAAATACACGTGCATTTGAATCCAAGACGAAAAATGTTTCGACAGAGGTGGATGTGAGAGGACAAAACCTTGAAGAAGCATGGGATAATGCGGACAAGTTCCTTGACGACTGTTATCTTGCCGGAATTACCACGGTAAGCATTATTCACGGCAAGGGTACGGGAATATTGAGAAAGGGAATACAGCAGCGGCTCAAAAAGCATAAGTATGTTAAATCGTTCCGTAACGGACGCTACGGCGAGGGTGAGGACGGAGTAACAATATGCGAGCTGAAATAAGGAGCATATGAAACGGACATGTCAAAGAAGAAAATTGTTACAAATGCAATGCGGCTGTTAAATGCCGCAAAGATAAAATACGAATCGGTTGAATACGAATGTGATGAAGTCGGGGAAAATTTCGGTGAGGAAATATCCGAAAAAACGGGTATACCGCCCGAAAAGTCGTTTAAAACGCTTGTAATGCGGGGAGATAAGAGCGGAATAATCGTTGCCTGTATTCCCGTATGCAATGAAGCCGATTTAAAGAAAATCGCGCATGTGTCGGGCAACAAAAAGGTTGAGATGATTCATGTAAAAGAGCTTTTGGCGCTTACGGGGTATATCCGCGGCGGAGTATCACCGATAGGCATGAAAAAGAAATACCCGACCTATATTGACAAGACAGCCGAAAGCTTTGATACGGCGGCTGTCAGTGCAGGTATATGCGGCTGTACGGTGCTGCTTGCACCGGAGGATTTGCAAAAAATAACAGATTGTACTTTTGCCGATATTATAAAATAATTTTGAAAGGATGATTGCAGTAATGAAAAGAATTTTTGATTCGGCGGATATACTTATTCCGAAAGAGGCGGATTTGACAAAATGGTCGGTAGTGGCATGCGACCAGTTTACATCTGAGCCGGAGTATTGGGAAAAAGTAAAGGAAACGGCGGGAAACGAACCGTCTGCGCTTAATATTATTTTTCCCGAGGTGTATCTTGATGACGAAAACGGAGATGAACGCATAGAAAATATAAATGCATGCATGAAAGAATACCTTGACGGCGGTTTGTTTAAGGAATACAAGAACGCGCTGTTTTATGTGGAAAGAACGCAGACTGACGGAAAGACACGTCACGGAATAGTCGGCGCTGTGGATTTGGAAAAATATGATTTTAACAAAGGCTCGCAGACGGAAATACGTGCAACGGAGGGCACA
This sequence comes from uncultured Eubacteriales bacterium, assembly GCA_905199755.1. Lineage (GTDB taxonomy): Bacteria > Bacillota > Clostridia > UBA1381 > UBA1381 > UBA4716. The sequence goes on from CAJKHT010000130.1 coordinate 3,464, forward strand.
ATCCTTTCACGTATACCGCCGCGTAAAAAAATACGTATAAATGCTCCGTTGGAGCTGCCTCATATTATAATGCTTATTGATGACCGTACAAAAAGCATTGTGGAGCCGCTCGGCGGCAAGAAGGAAAGCTTTGAAAAGCTTTATGATTTCGACCTTATGCAAAATTCGGGACATATCCGCGGCTGGCTGATAGACGACGAGGCAAAAAAACGCATTTTTGACGGAATGGCTGCTTTGGAGAATAAAAAAGCCTTTGAAGAAAAGTACGGTGTCAGCGGGAAAGGCGTGCTTGTAATTGCGGCAGGTGACGGCAACCATTCGCTTGCAACCGCAAAATCCTGCTGGGAGGAAATAAAAAAGACGCTTACACCGGAGGAAAGGGAAAATCACCCTGCACGATATGCGCTCGCGGAGCTTATGAATATTCATGATGAAGCTCTGGAATTTGAGCCGATTCAGAGAGTGCTTTTTGACGTTAACCCCGAAAAGCTGATGAATGATTTTATGAATTACTATGGTGAAATTTCATATTCTGATAACGGCGGTCAGAAAATACGCTATACATATCAGGGTAATGAGGGCGCGGTATATGTAAAAAATCCGCCGTCAAACCTCAGTGTGGGAACATTGCAGAAATTTCTGGACGAATATCTTGAAAAGAACAGCGGACGTATTGACTATATTCACGGTGATGATGTGGTGCGTGAGCTTACGCATGCGGAAAACACAATAGGCTTTATGGTGGATAAAATGGAAAAGAACGATTTGTTCGCTACGGTAATAAAGGACGGCGCACTGCCGAGAAAAACATTTTCAATGGGAAATGCGGCTGATAAGCGTTTTTATCTGGAATGCAGAAAAATCAGGTAAAATAT
>CAJKHT010000131.1 GCA_905199755.1 uncultured Eubacteriales bacterium
ATATGATAGTACCCGTTTTTTTCTCGCAGATGTCCTGCTACCATAATAAAACCTCCTTTGAATGGTACAGCGTAGATTCATCTGCCATTGACATTTATATTGTAGCAGAAAGAATCCCACAGGCCAAATGTGCAAACAAGGTTTTACGCATTAGATTTATCTATCAGTTCCAAGTATTCCAGAATGTTGAGCTTCGGGATTCGATAGCGGCGGCCGACAATGAAACTTCTAATTTCCCCAGACCGCAAAAGCCTGTAAGCGGTTTTGTCGCAAATACCGCCGAGCATTTCACGCATCTGCTCAACATTGACTACATCGGGATAATCGGCAAATAGCAGTTTGTAGGCTGTTTGTGATTCCATAGGCAGCCTCCTATCTGTTTTTCGGGATAATCTCGTAGTCGTACCCTGTACGCTGATTACAGTAGGTACAGGTGTCTTTTTCGGTTTGCTGCGGGTCGATCCGGCGTAAAGAATAAGCGCCCGAACCGTAGAAATTGTCGGCACAAGCGCTGCAAAGACAAAGAATTAACTTTTTCGGTATGCTCTCAATCAGACCGATACTGACGGCAAGAGCATGATTGATACCGCGGATATGCTTATCGGACAGATGACCGATAAAGTCACCCAAACGGCGTTTATCAACGGTTCGCAGTTGTTCAAGCAAAACAATAGAGGGCAGTTCTAAACCGTCCTCTGCGTTGATGTAGTAATGGGTAGGCAACTTCGGCTTTGCGTCCGTTTTGCTTGTGACAGAAGCAATGATAACGGTGGGACTGTGCTTGTTTCCGACATTGTTTTGGATAATGACAACGGGACGATAACCCTCTTGTTCCGAGCCGATCCCTTGTCCCAAGTCAGCGTAATACATATCACCTCGTAGATATGTTTGATTCATAATGTTTGACCTCCTTTGAATTTAAGGCGAATATTCGCCTATGTAGGAAATCAAACAGCGGCACAGAATTAAGGTCAGGAAGATACAAACATTCTCCGTTTCAGCAGACCCGTCCCGCCGTATGATTTCATATTTCAAAAACGATCCTATTTGTCCTCGACACCCCGGATCGTTATGGGAAGTCATCAAACGGCTGGCGGCTCACCAGCTCCACGGGAATCTCACCCCCGGTAGGTTCTCTATCGGCTGCTCTCATTGCCTGCGACGGCTCACACACGAAAAATGCTGCTCGCTCGGACTGTGACTGAACAGGAGTATCATTAGCCCTATTGCTTATCATCGCCATACCGGGAGCCTCCCGATACTTATAGCCGGCTGTTTATCGCTCCTTGCCGGAAATCAGAAAGCCAAAGACCGTATAATCAAAATAGGTGTAATCTCGTTGCTTCTGTTTTCCGCAAATCGTGGCGCAGCCGCTAATGTGGCTTATGCTCATCACAATAGCAATAGGAATGTGTTTGATGAATGGGTATTCAGTTGTAAAAGAGCAAACCCATTCACCGCACAAAACGGAAAACAGGCAGAGAGTTTTCGTACCTCTCCACCTGTTTCCTCACTTAAAGCCTAAAACACAGGGACTATTTCAAAATTTTTTTCAAATTATTCAGAGCGGCATAAATCGAATCCTGCACCGTCTGATATTTGCATCCCTCCATTTCTGCAATTTGGGAGTATGTAAGTCCATTGAAATAATACAGTATGAGCCTGCGCCGTTGTGTTTCGGGCAGTTTGTTTATAGCGTTGTGCAACGCCTCATACCGCATATTGCGAAGAACCGCATCCTCAACCGATTCCGGGAGAACAAACGCCCGGTCATATAGAGTAGCTTCGGTAAGCTCTGAATGCTCGTAATGCCGATCCACTTCATTAAGAAATGAAAGATCGTCCAGTTCAAAGCAATTCAGAAGCTCAAACAGTTCTTTATTTATCAGCAATTCCCGCAGTACACCTTGTCCGTCCCGAAAGGAAAGATAATGCTTGTCCTGCCGTTTGGAAAGTGTATAGGGGTTGTCTTTGTCTTTTCTGCGTTTTGGACGCTTCTCGTCCATAGTCGTTTCCTCCGATCAATCTGAAATTTGAGAAATTCAGATTGACGGAGGCGGTGAACGGCAACGTGGTAACGGGGTTTTGCTATATACAAAAACGCACCTGCATAACGGCAAAAATCGCCGTAACACAAGTGCATTATAGTTTATGTCATATAAAATATGGTCTGTGGGTTCAGGGTAAGAGCCATAATATCCCGATGCAAAATTTAGACTTTTTTTGACCGTGTACCATCGGGGCATAGGCGGTCTAAGTCATACAATTATACTCGCTGCTCATAATCAGCAGCGAAGCGTTGGCGGCAGTCCAGCGCATAAAAAACCTCCAAACCAAAACGCTGAATTGGAGGGATAGGCATAACTACACACCCCGGCAAAACCTCGTTTTTTTATTTGTCGGGGCTGTTATTCTATTCAGTTCAATAATTTACGAACTGCCCGTTCATTTATAATTGAATTACCATGCCATTATCAACATGACATAATTAGGTACAATTATATGTGGAGGTGAACCGACAGTGCATAAAGAACCTGAAACGCTTGGAGAAATCCTTAAAACTGCTCGTATGCGTGCCGATATTACAATGGAAACGCTGGCGGAAAGAGTTGATATTACCGAGCGATACTTATATCGGATTGAGAACGAGGGAAAGAAACCCAGTTTTGATGTCCTCTATAAACTCATCCGGGAACTTGCAATACCAGCGGATTCGATTTTCTATCCCGAAAAGCCGTCCAAAGATTCCGAAATAGAAAATCTTGTCCGTATGCTTTACGGCTGTAATGAGCGTTCAATGGAAATTATCAAAGCAACCGTAAAAGCCACATTGGAAAGTCAACCAAAAGAACAATCATAAAGCTGCTTTTCAAAAAACAGAGCCGATGATCTGCGAGGTATCCCACAGGTCATCGGCTCTGCGTCTATGCGTCCGGCTCTTTGATGACAACTATATTCAAATTTTCAACTTCGATCAAACTTTCCTGCTTGCATTTTGGACAGTAGAGAGGAAAATTCTTTAATACCGTGTCCTCTCTGATTTTGTCACGCGTTTTACTGCCGCAAGCAGGGCATAAAATCCAATGCTCATTTTTCATTGCGCCACCGCCTTTTCATACAATCATTTTTACATCATCACACAAAATCATTTCTGACATCCGCAATAATATCTCCATTTTTGATTTTCCATAATCCATATAGCGATGTAAGAAACATAATAAGGAACATAGCCAATGAAGATATTACAAATGCTCCAAGCGGAAATACAAAATCAATTACCGCTCCGACTACAATGCTTTTATATATCAGATAGCATAACGGCAAAGAAGAAATGCCGCCGATTAAGATCGCAAGCAAACCATTCCGCAGGTTTTCGATGCAGAGCATAGCAAACAGCTTATTTACCGTCATTCCTACCGAACGCAATACCGCAAATTCACGCTTACGCATATTGAGGCTCGTAGTTATGACATTGAAAACATTTGCACAGGATATTACGGTCAAGAGAATTAAAAAGGAAGTTGAAAACAGCTTTATCATTGCGGCAAAGTTTCTCTGCGATTCATAGCTTTCAGCAGAACTGAATATTGACACATCTTCGGCAAGACCAACGCTCGTTAAATAATCCGTTGTGTTTTTTTGAATGTTCGCATAGTTTGGGGATTGTATCATTATTTCCTTGCTTGTGATTTCTGCATTAAACTCAGGCATACGGCTTTCGGGAATCAAAATACTGATGCCTCCGTAATTCGGTCTGAATTCAAGCGGAAAGTCATAGTTGCCAACCGTAAAATTAACGCTGAAAAAGGTATCGTAATAATTCTCATAATCAAAGCGGTCATTTGGATTTGCGTTAATATCTTGGCTGAGCCGTTCACTCGCTGCTTCACTCATATAACGCACATCGGCGTGATAGCTTCCGTCTTTCAAGATAGGAAAACTCGTGCTTTTACTATCCTCGTCGATTTCATCATAAAAGGCACTCGCATAAACGGAATTATCATTTTTAAGTCCATTTTGCGAAAGGAACTCGGAATAGCGTTCATTTGAAATAATGAATATATAAAACGGAGCTTTATATAATTCGGAGCTTTCTTTAAGTGTAGCCCAATCCGAGCCTCGGTAGCTGTCAGTTATCCATTCCGAATCAAGTAAAACACTATGGAAATGTGAGGGACTTTCCGCAAACCAACCGACTTCATCAAT
>CAJKHT010000132.1 GCA_905199755.1 uncultured Eubacteriales bacterium
AAACATCACTATCCTTGCCGCCGCTATAACATATCATTAGTGGTTTATTGTAATACATTAATGATGTTTGCTCTCCGATTTTTAACCGTTCTATAGCTTTTTCTATTAGATCCATATTATTTTCCCACAAGCTCCTTACCCTCCTAATCCCGGCAATAATTTAGGAATATCGCCGCTTATATATGCCTGTTCTATCTGTGGTTTCATAAAATCACCGACCGTCTGACCTCCCGGCAGTACAATATTGCTCATGAATTCATCCTCAAATACAGATATACCACATTCAACTGCTTCGAGCTTTGCTTTTATTACGAGGTTTAATGCTCTCCAACGTTGTCTGCAAGCTTGCTCCCACGCTTCGTATTGACTGTTTTCCGAACGCTCACGTCCTGTCGGTGTCTTTGAAAACTCCGCTTTGCATGGAAGTGTCAAAATAAATTTTATCTGCCGTTCAAACATTGTAAAGCCTATAAGCGCCTTTCCGTTTGATGTTGCATAAGCAAAATTGTCAGCTCCGTATCTGACAAGCGTTTTTTCTATTTCAAGCCTTGACAGCTCACTTGATACATTTGTATTTGCTGCATATTTTCCCATATACTCTATTTCCTTTCATTTTCCCACAGGCTCCTTATCCTCCTGCTTTTCCGTAAAAAATGTACATTTCTTTTGCCTGCATACCAATGAATTAAGTACACGGCAGCATGTTTTCTTATGCGGTTCGGGCGGTACATAATACTTGCAGTCCGTCCGTTCTTCTATTTTTCTCATAATTTACTCCTTTTCCTCTTGCAAATGTTTTGCATTTGTGATATACTGTGTTCATGAATTTTTATCTGACCGCTTTACGGGTTGCCGCCCGGGCGGTCGCTTTTTTTATGTAGCGGTAAATCACCGCCGCCGCGATAATGCCCTCGGCGACTGCCGCCCCTATGGCATCGGAACCGTTTATCATCACCGCTCTGTATATGCCATATCCTGCAAATATCGCAATTATGATGTGTGTAATCTTGCTCATGCCGTTACCTCCTTGTCTCTGAATATTCCCTTGACCGTGACTTTCTGCTTTTTTCTGTGGCAGAGGTCAGCTGTCATTGCCTTGTACATTTTCATAAATTCTTCACCGTTTGCGGTGCTTGAAAATGCAATGCCCTTTTTCAAGGCTTGTTTGTACTGCTCGTTCATTCTTTACCTCAACTTTCAAATTCAATCATTAAATGATTGTATTCATCGTCTGATATAACTCCCTGCATGTAATATGCACCAATCACATATTTGCTGTCCTCCGGGCAGCCTTTGTCCAAATCATACGCTTTAATTTCCACATCATCGGGTACATACTTTAATACTGCTTTTAATTCCCCTGCTGTCATTCCGCTGTTTCCTCCTTTCTCATGTTGTACCATTCCATTTCACCGGGCTTGTATTTCAACCCCGTTTCCGCTTCAACGCTCGCCCGTATCTGTTCATAAGATACCTCATGGTTTACCATTGCATGGTATATACGGTGAAACTCGCGTATATATCTTTCGCATCGTTCATTACCGAAACCGAACATCGTCCGCAGAACGTATACGGGCAAAACATTCAAAGTCTCAAGCGCAACTTCGGCGCTCTGCTGTAAATGCTTTTCATCTCGCCGCCGTGCAAACCGTTCGGCTTTCAGCCGTTTCCCGCGCTTGTTCATGCTCTCCCTCCTTTAACGTGTACCGTGCATAATGCACAGGCTCACCGAATTGATTTTTACTGTATTCTGTCTTTTTCTCAATTGCGATACCCTCTTTCCGCATTTCACTGATACGCGCCGCCAAACGCGCAATGCTGAGATGTATCTGTGCTTCGGTTGATGTTATGCTGCCATATGTACGCATGTACTGCAAAATGCGGTTGTGCTGCTTCTTCATACTGCCCTCCCGTCAAGTCCGAGTTTGCGCAATTTATCACGCCGCTTTTCAAGTTTTAAAATATCAATTCCCCATACTTTAAATGCTGTTTCCGTGTCTACGGTATAAAGCTGAGATGTTTTGATGTTCTGCGCTGCCTGTTCTTCCATAACTGCTCTTTTATAGTTTGCGATAGCTGAACTTCCTAAGCCTCCGAATAACTTTTTTATTTCCTTGTTCCCGATTTCGGGGTATCGGTAATATATGTACAAGGCTGTATCAATATCGGATATTTGTTTTACTTTCATAATAATTTCGCTCCTTAATCTTTGTTTGTAATTTCAATCGGCTGTATCATTTCCGGCAGAAAATTAATTTCGTATTTGTAATTTGAAACGTCTGCACCGCCTAAATCTTCTATAACGTACATTGTGTATTCATTCAGATATACATAATGTTTCTTGTATTCATTTGCCGCTGTTTCGACCGTAACTACAAGCTCATTTGAATCGTTATTCGATATTGAGAAATTGCCTACCAGTTCAAAAATCGGCTTGTCCGTTCTCATGTTGATTACCGATAACCGTCTTGATACGTTAAATCGGTCAGCTTCTTTTGACATGTTATAATTTACTCTGTCCGCCTGTGTAGTCCATTCGCAGCTGCATAAACTTGTAATAACAGCCGCCGCAGCCATAATTGACATGATTTTCTTTTTCATCTTCTCACATCCTTTCTTGTGTTTTTCCTTATTTTGTGTTATTTACTGTATATCCTTTTATATCACAGCATCACTGGCAAATAAAAATTCAAATTTGTATTCGGGGAATAAAAAAGTATGAATTTTTTTTATTTCTCCTAAATTAAACTGAGTATTTTCTGCCAGTTTTAAATATATCGTTTTTTCTGTAACGCCTAATAATTCAGCCAATTTTTTATTGCTGATATTTTTTACACGTAATAATTCCTTTAGGTTAGTTAACATTTAAAACACCTCCTTTTTTTACCCTGTGTGGTAACTTTAATACTATTATATACCCTGCATGGTAATTTGTCAATACTTTTTTTGAAAAAAATTACGTTGAGGGGTATTTTTTTTTCTTGACAACGTATTTGAAGTGTGTTATAATCAGAATCAAGGAGTGGAAATAAATGTTTTTAAAAGTGCTTGAAAAACTTATGAATGAGAATGGATTAAACAAAAGTAAACTTTCTAAACAATCGGGTATAGCTTACACCACAATTGATGGCTTTTATAAAAAAGGCTGTGATAACATAAAGCTTTCTACACTTAGACAATTAGCAAGTTTTTTTGACGTCTCATTAGATTATTTAATAACTGGTGAAAACGATGCTGATGTATTAGATGAAAAGGAATTAAAATTAATTAAACATTATAGAGAATTAAATGACATAGGTAAAAACAGACTAACAGAATATGTGCATTTATTGTCTCTTGATAGAAATTATAAATCATACTCTAATATACAATCGGACGATGAATACGATGACGATGTGCGGATTGCAGCGCATAAGAAAGTGTCTATTCCACCAATAATAGACGATGACGGATACCACACCTGATAGCATAATAGCAGTCTTAATGCTCAGGAGGTAAAAACATGAGAAAAAATATAGCAAGGACTGCTAAAAAATTTATAAAACATGATTTAAAATATCATGTGACAAACGATGCAATAATAGCTTATTTGAAATCAATAGGCTATTCGGTGGTATTCTTTGACGATAAACCTAATGAAATACTTATTAAATATGACTTAGTGGAGCGCAGCAAGGAAGTTGATGCATTTTCGTTTAGTAAAAAGAATAAAAAATTTATTTTTCTAAACCGCAAAACACCTGAAACAGATCAACTTTATGATTTGCTTCATGAGACAGGGCATATACTTAATGGGCATTTATCATCAGACCGAATAAAAGTCTCTGATAGATTAGATGAAATGGAAGCCGAAAACTTTGCTTATACTGCGTTAAATTATAAAAAGCCTCAGTATTGGCAATGGTTAACCGCGGCATTTTGCATACTGGTTTTATCGGTATGCGGTATTAGATACATATACGGTAATCAACCTAAAGAAAATTTGCCCGTGATTACACCTAATCCGCCCGTATTGGCTGCACCGGAGTCAACCGTTCAGCCGGAAGAAAATACTATCTCGGAAAACATGTCGGATATAGTGTATATTACAAAAACAGGTAAATCCTATCACCGTAAGAGTTGTAGGTATACCAAAGATAAAG
>CAJKHT010000133.1 GCA_905199755.1 uncultured Eubacteriales bacterium
ATAAATAATTTATTATTTATAGCAAACAAAACCGCTGCTTACATACATAAACAGCGGTTTTGTTTTATAGCTGTGTTTTTGACCATTCAATCATATTAATAACCAGCAGGTTCCGGTTTTGAAAGCCCGGATTATTAATTTCCTCTCCCGTTTCCGGATTATAGTATTCATGCATTTCACCGCAGTATTCAATGTCCCTGCCGAACAAATTAACTGTCTTAACCGCCAGCTCATATGCTTCTTTTATATATCCGTATTTAACCAATCCTTCAAAAACCATATAATTGGAAATTCCCCACACCGGCCCCAGCCAGCATGACGGATTTCCCGATTTTACAAGCTGATACATTTTTTCGAGCTTTGACAAGGTTCTGACTCCGTATGGGGCATTGAAAGTTTCGGGATTCAGATAATTTTCCGCCACCATACGCTTTGCCTGCTCCGGCGACGCAATTTCCGCCCACATTGCCATAAATCCCGACCATACGTCAATCTTTTGTAGCAGCGATGACCAATTCCTCGGTGCCCCCGAATGAAGCCACCGATTTTTCTCTATCGGCGCCAGGTTCGCATCCGCACTGTAAAAGAAACCGTTGCGCTCGTCCCACAAATAGCTTTGTATCGCTGTTTTCAGTTCATCGGCACATTTTTTATAGCCGTTTTGCTTGTCCGGCATACCAAGCTTTCCCGATATTTCGGCAATTGCGTTAAGCTCCTTATATATCATACAATTCAAATAAATTGACAGCGAGCTTTTTTTCGGTCTGTAGAATGTACACGGGTCATTGTCAACACCTAGTTTCTGTCTCTCCGAATTCGGGATTTATGACATTCGGCAAAATACTGATCGGCATCCGTCCGCGGTTATCAACATATTCGAAGAAGTTAAACACACAGCCTTTTTCATATTCCGCAAGTTCTTCCGGCGCGCATATTTTATCAAGTGCAATATCCGTGAGCCAGCTGTCCCAATCCCAAAGCGAATCGGAATATACGCTTCCCGGCACAATAAATTTATATGTTAAAAATCCTGATGGCTCACGGAACATCTTTTTATAATTTTTCTTTGCATAGTCAATAATCAGCTTTTCGTATTTCCTGTTGATTTCCATTTCATTCCTCATTTTGCACTGCACGCATAATGCGCCGCCTGTTTAAGCAGCTTCATATCCCCCTCGGAAATACCGTCAAGCTGATACGGATTTTCCGTTACATCATTGCCCGTCAGGTATTCATACCATGTAAGCCCGGCAAGCACTCTTCCGTATGTAAGTGTCAGATGACACGTATTATCACGGTATATCGCTCTGCCCGAAGTATCGTAATTTCCGCTGCATGCTTATACGCATCCTTATATGCCGCAAATGCCGCCTGTCTCGATGCAGGATATTCCTCCTTTGCAAATCTGCCGTCATACAAAAGCTTTGCCTGTTCATCGGACGGTCCCCACGACGAATGTATTATTCTTTCCGCCCCGGGCGCTTTTTCGGAAACATAATCTGTTATATAATGAAGCTTTTCATCAATTTCCGCATCGTCCGCATAATTCACAAACCTGTCATTGCTTTCCAGCCCGTGAGTTGCCGCCTATAATGCTGCTCCAGTCTTGCACCGCCTATAAACATATTCTGTGTTTTTATTATTACGTTATCCGCTGCCGCTATTTTACCCAAATATGAGAAAGAATCATTGCAAAAGCTGTTAGCGATTGATAAAACGTGAATTTCTTTAAATTCTTCATCGAAATTCACCGTATACGATTCACATATCAGCTTTAAATCATCACTGTTCCACACAAAACTTACAACCGCGCTGCCCGTTTTCAAATTCGCAGCCGAAACCGCGGCATCGTTTTCACCGTTTATATTTACACTGCGGTGTGCAGGAACCGCAATATCCTTAAAGCCTGCACCTGTAAGCTTTTTTCCGAATCGTAAACAGCAATAAGCACTCTGACATATTTATCACTGCTGCCAATATTGGTTATTGTTTCATGTGCCGAGAAATCCATATATCCCGCCGCCAAATCATATCCTGAGCCTGTCAGCATAGCTTCTGAACACCTGCGTTCCGAATGCCGTAATCTCGGGCGGTATAATTACCTCTTTTACCTGTGCGCCCGAATAAAAACAATAGTCAGGAATTTTTGTCATTCCCGACGGCATCTTAATCGTTTCCACGCTCTGACATATTCTGAACATGTTAATTCCCATTGAAGTTACACTGTCGGGTAAAAACATATTCTTTAAACCTGTAGAATAGAATGCCGATGCCCCTATCGATTGCAGTCCGTACGGGAAGTCAAGCTCCGTAATTCCTATTTGCGCATAAAAAGCTTCATGCCTATCTTCCTGAGATTTTCCGATAATACGACACTTTTTATTTTTCCTTTCGGCTGACCGCTTTCATAAGAGCATTTGAACGCTTTGTTTCCTATTTCCGTTACAGTATCGGTAATTACCACACTTGTAAGCTTTGTATCGTTTTCAAATGCGCTGTTTCCTATCGCAGTTACCGTATATCCCGCAATTTCCTGTGTAATTACCGCTCCCGTCGCTTACCGTCCCCGTTGTTACATTCGCCGCAAATGCCTGCAGCTGCACCGCAAACACCGCACCGAGCAATACGGATAATATTTTCTTTTTCATATGCTGTTCCTTTCGTAAATATTATTTAATTTCAAATATGATTCTAACCTCATTGTTGAGAGATGCCGTAAATACCTTCGTGCAGTCCTCACCGGCAGTTTCATAATCACACAGTTCATTTGCATTGCCTGCTCTGAATTGTTTATCCTTTCTTGAAACAGTTTCAAGAAAAATACCGTAGGAATCACCTTTATACAGCTTCAGCTTTTCCTCGTCAAACATTCCCGTTTCGGGGAGATATTCCGTCACCGTCAGATACGGATAATCTTTATAATAAACATATCCCGTTCCTGCCGAATAGCCCTCCGGCAAAGCATTTGTATCGCACAATCCGCTTGTTTCCGAATAGACGCGTTTTACAGCATTGATTTTTCCGTCTGACGTAAGAAGCTTTACATATGCCGTTTCTTCATCAGTATCGGCCTTGCTCACCTTTATAATATAGCCTATACCCTCAGCCGTTTTTATATCATTACACCATGCGATTCTTCCGTTGGAATCAAGATAATACACAGCCTCCATACCTGTTTTCAACCGATATGCCGTACTTTTTGCAAACGTTTTGTTTATAACATATTCTTCCCCGCCGATAACCGCTTTTATATTTTCTCCGTCCCGCTCAAGTGATGTTACCTTACCGCTTACGGTATTTCTTGAAAGCTGCCCCCTCCGCATTTTCTCCATCATGGCTTATTGCAAAAAGCAGAACATCATTTTCGGACAGCTTCTGTCTGTCGATTTCTTTTTCACCGTCGGAAATTTTCACTTTGCCGCTTAAATCGGTTTTTACGGACGAAAGCTTATCATAAAGCATATCTTCTTCACTGTCGTAATATCCCGTAACAACGGTTGTATACGATATTATCTTTACAAGGTTATATTTTCCGTCCCTATCGGTATCCGTAAGCTCCGTATATCCGTCTGACGGTACATAATCGGCATCGGAAAGCTTATCCGAAAATACATTATTATAAATAACATCTGCCGACAGAAGAACCTCTTTGTTCATAATTTTTTCGTTTTTATGAAAGCGATATGTAAAATTCTTGTATTCCTTTTTGCTGAGTATTCCTAAAATTATTTTTGCCGCCTGTGCGCGTGTCGCACTTAATGCAGGCTTAAAGCTGCCGTCCTCAAATCCGCTTATAAATCCATAATGCTTCATTTTGCCGACCTCTTCACCTGCATATGCCGCTATATCGGCTCTGTCGGTAAAGTCTGTATCTTCACCGCTGAATACAAACTCAGATTTTTCAAGTGCTCTGTGCAGCATCACACACAAATCCTGACGCGTAATATCATTTCCCACTCCGAAAAATCCATGTCCCACACCGTTTGCGATACCGTATTCGCATACTGCCGCAATCGGCTCATTGTACCACGAGGAAACTGTAACGTCCTGAAAATCGGCAGAAT
>CAJKHT010000134.1 GCA_905199755.1 uncultured Eubacteriales bacterium
AAAAGACTGTGATTGCCGTATTCGGCAGCGACGCACCGCAAACAGAAGCACATACAGAGCTTTACGAACTTCCGAGCGGAAATAAAATGCTTGAACTTCCGAGAAATGCGGGATATTTTCTTAGCATTACAGAGGACGGAAAGTATATTATAACCTATGATATAACAAAGCCCGCCGAGTTTGGCTCGTGGGGCGAAACAGTCTATGGTGTTTACGACTTTAACGGTGCGGAGATACTTCCGCCGATTTATAGCCGGGATGAATTGCATAAAGCCGGTTATATTGATGCGGTAAAGGCATTTTCACATAATCAGAATTATGTTGCAGGCAAAGTGGGTTTTTCATAAATTCGAAACAAAAAACGCTGCATAGCTGCATAATAAAAAAATTCAAAACTTTTTTGTGCAAAAAGGCATAGCAAAGCAGGCCAATGTTAAAAATTAAAATAGCATTGGTCTAAAAGCTATGTCTTATTTAGTGCATAATGATGAAAATCTGTAACACATCTATTGTAAACCTACACGAAAAATGCCTGACACGGAAATTTCACCTTGGAATTGTCAAAAAAATGTGGTATAATAAAATTAAGTATATTTATAGTATATACTTTCAAAAATCCATTATATAAGGAGGCATGAAGATGTATCATGTAAAAAGAAAGCTTTTGGCGATCGTACTGTCCCTGATTATGGTCTTTTCACTCGTTCCGTCAAACCTTGCGTTTGCGGCGGAGGGCGCATATATCCATAATCCGATGGATAATCCGAAGACTGCGGCGGATATTATTGAGGATCCGGCTGCGGTTTACGGCTACCGTCCGAACCCCGATTCGGTGCGGCTGGGCGAGTTTGCAAACGCGATTGACTGGACGGATGAGAAACAGGTTGCCGAAGCAAGGGAGCAACGTGCCGCGTACCACGCCAAAAATGAAGAGTTGTACAAAATGATTGACAAACTGTCGGCGGAGGGCAAAACCACCGAGGAGATTGCACGCACGGTCAGCAAGCGCAGAAATGAATTGCGACTTGAGGCATATAACGGAGATCCGGAGGGTCTTGCGAGGGTAAAGAAAAGTAATCTTGACACCTACGGAAACGAAAATGGTCCGACGGCGGATTCGCTTTATGAAAAATACGGCTCGTGGCAGACGGTGCTTGAAAAAGCATTAAGCACAAATGCCGGTATGGACGCGTGCCTCGGCTTTTACGATACATATTACTCTTTATACGGCGCAGAGCCGGCTGAAAAGAAATATTTCGGGAAGTTTTCCATGCCTCAGACGAATTTTAACGATATAAAATATGAAAGATTCGGCATGGCGGAGTTTGACAAAAATATATCTGAGATCCTTAAAATCAATTTAAAGCCCTATACAGAGGAAAACGCGAAAGCAATGAAGGGCTTGCTTGAAACTTTATCGGAACAGTATTGGGATTCGGTATCAAGGTATGCTCTTGCACAGATTGACGTGTGGAAACACAATTCCGAGGAGAATATTGCTGAGCTGGAAAAAGCTTTCAATATCGTAAGCGAAGCGGAAAAAAATTATACCCGTATGTATACCGAGCTTGCGGAAGGAAAATACAGATCCGTGCCGGCGGAGCTTTTCGGCAGCGAGGATGAATTTGAGGCTTTTCTCGACAGTAACGGTTCAGATAAATACTATGAGCTTGTCGCAGAAGAGCAAAAGCTCATCAGTGATTTTACGGCAAATATCTACGGCAATAATACCGTTATATCCGATAGCGGCGAGAAGCTTAATATAAGCGATATTACAGCTAAGATGAATGCGGCGGATGAAGCAATGAAAAACGGCGGCGATACCGACGCGCTGCAGGCGGAACTTGAAATGCTGGAAAATAAATATCTGGAATATACCAAGAAAAACAATATTATTTTGGGAGAAATCTATTCCAAATTAGTAAAGGTAAGAGATAAAATTGCCGGGGAAACAGTGTATGAGAATTATGCCGAATACGCCTATGAGATCGGTTACACCAGAGATTATACCGTTGCCGAAGCACAAAGCTTTTCCGGTTATGTTAAAAAACATATAGTCCCCTTATTTGAAAAGGTCGGCGATGCAATCGCCAATCTGGATACAAGATATTTATCCATGACGGATGAGGAAATCCTCGAGGAATTAAAATTCTGCTTTGCGGATGTGAGCGGTGAGATGTCGGACGCATTTATGTATATGCTGGATAAGAATATGTATGACATTACCTATTCGGAGGATAAATATCCTTCCTATGCGGCAACGATTTATCTTTATAATCCGGGAACTCCGTTTTTGTTTGCAAGCCCGTCAGAGGATAATGCAGGTCAACTCGGCACGGTTATTCATGAATTTGGGCATTTTAACACAATGCTTTATGATCCGGTAAATCAGGAAAATAATATAGGTACGTTTGACGCAACAAATATGGATACCGCAGAGGTTAATTCACTCGGTCTTGAAACACTTATGACAAACTATTACAACCGCTTTTACGGCAAAGACGAAAACGCATATACTCTTTCTTTAATTTATTATTTGCTTGGGAATGTTATTGACGGATGCGTTATAAACGAGTTTGAGCTTGCCGCAATCAAAAATCCGAATATGAGTGTTGACGAACTGAACCGCACATACAGAAAAATAGGCGAAAGCTACGGAATGACCTTTATGACGGATGATGAGATGGCATACGGATGGGTACAGATACAGCATATATTCACGCAACCGTTTTATTACATAAGTTATGCGACAAGTTCAATGGCGGCTCTTGACATCTGGTCCGGAATTGACGATTTTGATGTGGCAAAGGATCGATATTTAAAATTCTGTGCGCTCGGCGATCATATTCCGTTCAAGGAAGCTCTTTCCGAAGTCGGTATTCACAATGTTTTTGAAGAAAAATGTTCAATCATTCTTGCGGAACAGATTACCGAAGAATTCGGATTCGATTATGAAGATGTTAAGCATGATGAATGGTATTACAACGCAGTGTTCTTTTCTCTGCCGTATGTGGATGGGTTATCGGATGTTGAGTACGGTATAAACCAAAATGCCTCAAGAGGGATTATAGCAACGGGAATTGCGGGACTGTGCCGCGGTGAAAATGTCGAATCAAAAGCGAAATTCACCGATATTCCAGCGAATAACAAAGTATATATCAACTGGGCATACGATAACGGCATTATTTACGGGTATGACGACACGCTTTTCGGATATTCGGATGATGTAACGCGTGAACAGGCGGTTGTTATGCTATACCGTTGCGCGGAATTTCTTGGTACAGACAATAGCGAGGCATCGTCACAAATCATTTATACGGATGCGGATGCCGTTTCCGACTGGGCTGTCGAAGCAGTCAGCTGGGCAAGCAGCATAGGTATAATACGGGGATATGAAGACGGCACTTTCAAACCATTCAACAATGTTACCAAAGCAGAATTTGCACAAATGTTATATGCCTTTGCCGATGTTGTTCACTAAATCGGTTTAAATTATTAGAATGATACCGAAAATCGCAGACAAGAGTTGATTCGCTTCTGTCTGCGATTTTTTATACAATCCGCCGAAAAGGCTGCTGAAAGGTTGAAAATGCACAAAAAAATGTTGTATAATATTATTAAGAATAAATTATTGGGAATCCTGTTATGAGAAGCGTAAAGAACAACTGTAAATCAAAATATATAGACTATGAATGGCTGATAATTAAGTTTGATAACGGAATTGTAATTGATTATGATTTTGATTTGACTTAATTTCTAACAAAAGAAAGGGGCAAAAGCAATGAAAAAACTGTTATCAATTATTTTAACAATTACAATTATTTGCTCTGCGGCAATAGCTGCATTTGCAGAGCAAGCATACTCTGATGAAAAATGTTCCGAATGGGCATATTA
>CAJKHT010000135.1 GCA_905199755.1 uncultured Eubacteriales bacterium
CATATCCTCCTGCGTCCATAAAGTCGTTGTTTACAGTTAAGATTATGCACTCCAGCGGGCAGAGCCGTATTCAATACCTTTTCTGAATTTCTTTGCGTTTTTGCTCCGCAGATACAAAATGCCCTTGACCGCAAGCGCACCAATGGCGCCTATTGAAATATCGGTAAAATGAAAAGAGAGCAGCGGCGCTTTTGTAAGCTCCGATACTCCCTTAACAACCGATATTAAAATGTTTTCCTCCGACAGACGCACGGCGTATGACAATTTATCGAATATCCAAAAGAAAATGAGAAACGGCAGATTTGAAATGATTTTTTTCTTATCCGCCGCCGTCATCGCTCAATGCTCCTGTCCTTGATTTTTTCACGGTCTTTATGCTGTGATTTTGCAATTTCCGCCAACTTGCGGATAGCCTGCCTAACAGAGGGCTTTTCTTTCTGCCTTAATATTTTCTGCGAATACTCGTTAAACGCCATTGTCAGAACATCTGCGTCCCTGCCCTTGAAAAAGACAAGGTATCGGGGCGGCTTTTCGGAATTGTCCTTTTTGAGTGCGAAATCAATTCCGTACTTTTTCGCCGTAGATTCAAACGACCTGATATTTTTATCGGTAATCTCAATGTTTGAAAGAGCCGTATTATGCTTCATCAGGTCTTTAATGGTCTGCCTGCCGTGCTTTAAGTCCGGCAGTTTTCCTTTGCGGTGATTTAAGTAAACGGAAATCGCTTTTGCAAGCGTCCGCCCGGTAATTTTGCTGCCGGATATGGCAAGCGCAACCGTTTTCTTTTCAATTTCTTCCTGCAATAAGCAACACCTCCTTGAAAAGTTTTAGGGAGCAGAAAAAACTGCTCCCATATTTAAGTCAATTTACACTCAATTTTCGGTCAATGACATTACTTTAATCAATCATATTTTCAGCCGGAAGTTTTACGCTGAAAGAATTGTCCTCATTCAGAGTAACAAGAGCATTTTCGATATAGCCCTTTTCATCATTTACGAAAACATAGTAGCTTTGTAAATTAACCTTTCCGTCTTTATCGGTAAGCCCCGAATTTACGGGCGGTACGGTCAGCTTTCCGTACATATCGGTCATACCTTTTTCGATATAGTCCTTGTCGGCTATTACGATAACAGACACACCCTTTTGGGGATTGCCGTTCTGGTCGGTTACGGTGATGATTGCAGGGCTACTGTTTGTATAACTCTCTGTGTCTGCGGTAAATTTCCGCTTGCTTTACAAGCTCGGCAAGGCTCTTTAATCTGCACTCAACCTCTTTAAGCGTGATACGGATATTGTCATATTCATCACGGACAGAATTAACCGTTTCATCAAGCTGCGGAATTGTAAAAATCTTATTGTCCTGCAAATATTGTATTTGTTCCGCCAGCTTTTTCGGGTTGTAAATTCGGTACTGTATATTTATCTTTTGCGGTTTTGACAGCTCCTGCAAAATCTCAATGAGGTTTTGCTCCGGCGGCTGTTTCTCTTTGCGTTTGAAAATATCTGCAAGCCAATTTTTTAGGCTTGCGATTTTCGCCTTAATCTCGGCAAGTATTCTGTTATGTGCCTTGATTTCACGGTTTATATTTCCTCGCTCGGTGGTAATGCCTTTACGCTCCATTTGAGAAGCCGCAACACCTAAATGAATAGTCGGTATCTGCTCCGTGCCTTGCCGTTCAAAAGAACGGTGGTCTATGCGGTCGGCAATGGAATTTTGCTCTAAATACTTGTTTGCAAGCTCCGCCCATTTTGACCGCCATAATTCCGCTTTGCTCTGCTCGTTCCAGTCAACCGTATCAACCTTTTTCGTTTTGAAATTTCCGTTTTTCAGCTTGATACGCTCACCGTTTTTGTCGGTGATGTATTCTTTTTTTGACTTTGCGCCCCATTCGCCGTTTTCATTAAGCGGTCGCATAGTCAGCATAATGTGGGCGTGTGGGTTTCCATCGTTTTTATCGTGAATAGCAATGTCCGCACACATTCCGGCGGACACAAAATTATCTTTGACATATTCCCGTACAAGCTCGATTTGCTGTTCGGGCGGTAACTCTTTCGGTATGGCAAGCTCAATTTCTCTTGCAAGCTGTGAATTTTTGGACTTCTCGATTTTCTCGACAGAGTTCCACAGTGCAGAGCGATTTTGGAAGTCGGGCGGTGCGTGTGAGGGCAACAAAATTTCCGTATGTGCAATTCCTCTTTTCCTCGTATAGTCGTGCGTGATACCGTCATAATTATTTATCAGCTTTTCGCCGCTGCGATATGCGGCGGCTGCAACGGCTGATTTGCCTTTGCCTCTGCTGATGATTTTTATACTGCAATGATAGATTGCGATAGTAAAACCTCCTTTCGGGCAACAAAAAAAGAGCAACCGTTTATGATTGCTCTTAAATGTAATATTAAGTTTTAACTTGCGTATAAACCGGGAATTTATAAATGCTTTTGCAAATACACCATATCTACTAACTGTATGCCGCTTTCATATATAGGGTGGTCATAATTATCTGTAAAAAACCTCGGAACTATGTGAGAACGGACAAAACCGCATTTTTCATAAAATGGTATCGTAAGCGGACTATCACCTGTTCCAACCTGTAAAACAGAATAGCTACCCGCATACTTACAGGCAATGAAGTCAAGCAACATTTTGCCGTAACCTTTCCCTTGATATTTCGGCACAACAGCTATATTCTTGATTTCAAGAATTCCGTTACCTTCGTCGGTAACTACACATTTTGCCTTTACCTCATTATCCTCAAGCACATACATAGTACCTTTTTCAAGATAACGCTCAACCATATTCTCTTGTTCATCTGCCAACAGTAGCAATGAAATAAATTGTTTTTTATTATCATTTACTTCTCGAATTTTCATACTCTGTTACTCCGTCAACTTCCGATTTATTGTTGCAATAATTATATCATACATTGCCGATTAAAACAATGGATTGATATACATTTCTCCCTTTTGCACAACAAATTTTTCACTTGATATTTTGTGTCAAACTTGTTTTGATATAAAATATCAAGTCAACAAAACAGTTTTCGCAAAAACTGTTTTGACGCTATATGCAAATTTTATTTTGCGTATAGCACAAAGGGGTATGGGGAAATGTGAGTTGCCCCATAATTAAAACAAATGCGGAAACGCCGATTTGTTTTAATTTGCTCTCGGCAGAGCGCACACACCTGTTAAGGTGTATAAGTGCGCCCTTGTTAAAACAAGGGATTTCCCTCACTCGCCGTATGCTCCCGAAAATTCTTAATTTTTCCCTTTGCAAACTCGCTTGAAAAAATCTCGATTAAAAGAGCCTGCAACTGCTCATTTGAAAAGTCCTCCGCATTACCAATTACGCTTTCCAAAATCGCCCCTCGCTCAATTAACCGTTTTGTCCGTTTCTTTCGCTCGGCTTGTTTTTGCTCTGATATGAGCCGTTTTTTCTTGTTGGTGAGCTGATTGATTTGCGCCTGTGTTTTTGCAATTTGTTCGTCAATGTTTTTCATAAAATATCGTTCCTTTCTGTGTTTTGGGTATGAAAAAAGGACAGCCGATTTTTTCGGTTGTCCTTGTGGGGTTAACTATAAAATATAATTTTTAATTAAAGTCCTGTTGCAAACTCATCAATTAAATATCTGCCGTTCTGCTGCTTTAATATCAGATAAAACGATGTTTCGGTTTGATTTGGATCGAAAACGGAGTTTTCAGCAGGCGTCATTGTTACGTTTACAAGCGCAGCCCATTCGCCGACTATAAAAAAACCTCTTTTTCTTAAATCATCGGCATCCTTGCTTATGCTTTGAAGTGTTGCCTTTTTCATACCGAAAACGCTATTATCTCTGAAAAAATTATCTATGCAGTTTTGAGTGCAGTATCTTTTCATATTCCCAA
>CAJKHT010000136.1 GCA_905199755.1 uncultured Eubacteriales bacterium
GCAATCGGCTCATTGTACCACGAGGAAACTGTAACGTCCTGAAAATCGGCAGAATGTTTTGCTGCCGGGATATTAAAAGCTCTTGTTATGATTGCGGCAAATTTTTCTCTTGTTATCGTTCTTGCCGGCTCATACCGGCCGCTGCCTACTCCTTTCACAACTCATGCCGCGGCAAGTGCCTTTATGCCGTCCGCCGCCCATTCGTATCCGTTTAAATCGGTAAATTCACCGCTGCTTTACGATTCGGAGGAATTGTCCGGGGGATATACCACGCTGACCGATGCATTGCTTATCGGAGCGGAGGAGCCTTTTGTTCCTCCTCCGCCGGTACCGCCACCTCCGCCGCACGTCTCGTTTTGAGACGGTACCGCGTTAAGTGCAGCACAAAATTCGGAGAAGCTCAAATCCTTTCCCGCCGTATTTTTTGCCGATTCGGTCTTATGCCTGCTATATTCCGTAAGGTCAAGCTCCGCCGCAGCATCAATATTGTTATCGAGAAGGTTTATTACCTCCGTCCATGACGAAATGCGCACCTTTTCCAGAACAACCGCCTGTGAAAATATTTTTTGGATTTCAGTATCATTCTTACCCCGTCATTATCCGAAACGGTCTGATAAAGCTGCGCATAATCCGAAAACGCAGACGGTGATGTTCCCTGCGGAAATACCGCCACGGTAACATATTCATTAGCCGTTTCAGTATTTCCGCTTATTATCATCTGTTCCTTTGCGTTGTCGCACCGCACCTCAAACGCATATGTCTGTGTATACGCCGCAAAAGCCGAAACGACCGCCGCAGCGCCTATTATATACCTTAATTTATTCAAATTCATGATGCAAATTACCCCTTTAAGGATATATTATTTAATTTCAAATGAATGTGCCAGCGGCAGCGCGGTTTCTGCTGAATCCAGCACAAAAGCTTTCACCGTACTGTCTGCGCTCATCATACATTCCTCAAATAAAAACGCGCTTTCTGCATTTGCACCGAGCTACTGTGCAGATTTAAGCTTGCATCCGGTAAGTATGCCGTTTTCATATATTGCAGTCAGAATATCGACATTCCTGTCGGTATCTGTGTTATTTGTAACATATATTCTGCACTGAGTATACGGATAATCTGCCGCCGCATCGGAACGGTTAATAATCGGTCTGTTTGATTCCATAATCTCTATTCTTTCGGTTCTGTACAGCTTTTTATCCGACATTTTGTAAACACCGATTTTTACATCTGCCGCCGGAGAATTCTCGCCCTTTACCTGTTCAACCTTAATTCGGCTTATTCCGTTCAGATTTCCCGCATTCAGACCGTAACCGAAATATACCGCTTCGCCTCCGCTTGTAACAGATATATTCATTGTAGCTGTTTCCGTATCAAAAAGCATTTCCGCGTCATATACCTTATTTGCCTCACATTCAACCGTCACGTCCGCACCTGCAATAATAAGGTTTCCGTCTATCATACCGAACACGGGGATAAATTCGCTGTTTTTATTTACAAGCTGCATACTGCTGCGAGTATTAACGTCCGACGCACTGTACTGTGCTTTTATGTAAAACAAGCCTGTCGGGGCTGTAAAATAAACATTGTCCGATGCGGTCGTTTCTGCTGTCGCAGCAAGCGTCATATCCTTTTGGGCAATAACAGCCTCCGTTTTATTCTAATCACACACCTTTACCTTTTTTTCAAATGCTCTGCGTATGCTGCCGTCCGCATAGCATGCGTTTGCTGTCAGCACATATGTCTTTTCCGAAAGATTTGAAAGCGTAAATTCATACGGTGCCGATGTTACCTCGCCTATCTTTTCAGCTCCGTCGTAAAGCTCTACCCTTTCCGGCAATTCATCACCCAAATCCGATACCTTTACAAGCATAGACGCACCCGGGACAAATGCAACATCATTCATGCACATTGCTTTCGCTATGCTGTCCGTTCCGTTTAAAACTTCAACGGTATAATATCTTGCGGTTAAATCAACGGTCATTTTTATATCGTATTTTGTTTTTAAAGCATATTCACCGCAGAGGTTTGCACTGTTAACGGAAGTACCTGCATATATGCCGCCGTTTGTAAAGCTTACAAGATTAATTATCGGCTGACTGCCGAACGCACCGTCTATAACCGCGCCCGTCTGTTTATCATCAATAAGCACGCTTGCCTCCATGTAAACCTTTTTTCATATCCGATGCCGGAAATGCATTTACAATGCCGCCCTGTTCAAAATTGAGCGATTTTGTGCCGTTATATTCACTCACCTTTGCTTTTGTCATTGCAAATCTCGTTGAATCCACAGTCGGATTTTTTGAAAAATCATAGTCCAAATCCCATGCTTCAACCTTATATCCGCCATACGTCTTTAAGCTTTGGTTTACATCGGACTGCGTATATTTAAGCGAACCGTCCGTCAAATCCTCTATATAATTCGTTACCGTAAGCGTATTGTAATTGTATGCCGAACGTCCGAGGTATTTGTGTCCTGCCGTAAGCGTTTTGCCGTTATCGGTGTTATTGTTGAACACCAGCGCCGTTCCTCTCGCACCTATCTGCTGAACAGGCGAAGCCGCGCGGTACTGCATTGTAAAGTTTCCGTTTCCGTTTGTTTCAAACACAAATTCCGTCACTCTGACATTATTCGGTATTTGAAAAGTAAGCATTAAAATTTTTTCCTGCCGTAAATTTTGCCGCACCCTTTGCGCTGTCAAACTCCATTGTTCCCGTTCCCGTGACCGACACTGCCGCACTTACTCCGGCAGCAGTCGTAAAATCAAGATTGATTTTGTTCGGATTTGCCGCCGTCACCGTATTTGATGCAATGACCGACACTGCTATGCATACACTCATAACCGTACTTAAAATTTCTTTATCATTTTTTTCATTCCTTTCCTTTATAACCGAATCCCCTTTGAAATTGCCGTCTGTCCTGCCACGCTGTCCCAAATAAAGATTTTCCCCTGCATTGTTTTACCGTTGTTGGGGACTTTAACATTCAAAAGAACCTGACGTTTCTCGCCGGCTTCAAATTTCTCCGGCTTTTTAACGACAGAGCAAAGAGTATTATTTTCATCATAAACACCCGAATAAACATCAAACTCAACAGCTCTTGCGGAAGAATTTTTCAAATCGAATGTTATCGTAACGAGCTTATCTGCGGAAGCCTCTCCGTTTGCTGCCAACAAGCCCAAACCCAACGATTGAACCTTAAAGCTACCGTTATCGGTGACATTGATATTGCTGATCTCGGCAGTTATTTTTCCGTCATCGGGCTTTGCTTTGGGAAAAGGTGTGTGTTTGTCATTATTCTCAATATTAACATTTGTAATTTCCACAGAAACAGGTGCATCCGGATCCGTTACGGTTGTTATAACATTCCCTATTTCAACACCGTCCGCAAAAAACAACATTAAGACTTGTCATTACGGCAACCACGCTAAAAATAGTTTTTTATTCATCCTCTTTCCTTCCCTCCATAAAAAAGTGCATAACCCTAATTCACAGAGCTATGCACCGAAAAACACATATCTCTGATATAAGGTTGCTATACACTTAAAATATCCTTTGTTATGCAGGAAAAAAAGAGATAGTATGTCTTTCACGAAATACAGTATTCCACATAACAAATTACAAATATCCTA
>CAJKHT010000137.1 GCA_905199755.1 uncultured Eubacteriales bacterium
CAATTTGCGTAACCGGTAAAGTAACCGGTTACTTTACAACTGTATAATACAATATTTCCGTGCAAATGTCAAGGGGGGTCGTGCGGATTTATAGAAACTCACAATAAATGTCCGCCGCCTTTGTGGAAGATTTACAAAACCGGTTAAGTTACCGGTTACATATTGCATTTTGTGGGATTTTGTATTATAATGGTAAGAAAGGGAGTGACACGATGAAAACAGAAAAGAAAGTTACGTTTGCGGACATCGCCGCATTTACGGGCTTTTCAAAGACCACGGTGTCGAGATATTTCAACGACCCCGATTCTCTTACGGAAGAGAATCAGGCAAAGATTGCCGACGCACTTGAAAAATTGAATTACAAAGAAAACAAACTCGCAAAAGTTTTGGCGAACGGAAAAACCGAAATAGTCGGCGTTATTATTCCCAATCTTTATCTGCATTATTATTCCGACATTCTCGGCAGACTTATAGGCACTTACGAGAAGTTCGGTTACAAATTCATCGTCTTTTCGGGCAACGACGACCCCGAAGCCGAAAAAAACTATATAACCGAGTTGCTTTCCTATAATATAGAGGGGCTTATCGTTTTGAGCCATACCATACCGTCCGAGCAGCTTTGCAAACTTGATATTCCGCTTGTGACGATCGAAAGGGAAGACAAGCACGTTTTCAGCGTCAATACCGACAATTATATGGGCGGAGTTCAGGCGGCAAGTCTGCTTGTAAAGAGCGGCTGTGATATCGTAATACACTTTAATTCAGAAATAACGGAGGACGTTCCCGCCTACGGCAGAATAAAAGGTTTTAAGGAATTTTGCGAAAGCAACGGGATAGATCATCGCGTAGTTCTCAAGGATGCAGGTAATACATTTGAAGAGAACAGTGCCGTTATACAGTCTTTTTTCGATGACTTAGAAAAAGAATTTCCCGACAAAAAAATCGGCGTGTTTATGTCAAACGACACCCACGCGAATATACTTTTGAATATAATTTTCCGTAAATACGGCAAACTGCCGTCCCGTTTCTGCATTATCGGCTTTGATGACTCTCCTGTTTCCCGTGAAGCGATAATTCCGTTAAGCACGATAGGGCAGCAGGTCGATGTTATGGCGTCCTCCGCCATGGAACTTCTGCTTATGCAGATAAACGAACGCCGTAAGCGCGTACCCGAAAAACTCACTCCCGTGCACAGAATAATAACGCCGGTTCTCGTCAAACGTGAAACCGCGTATCCCGACAGGGCAAATAATAAATAAACGAAGAGGGGATGTAAAAAAGGCTGAAAAATAAAAAAAGAGCAATAATCTAAAAGAAAAACAAAACGACTCGAAACAACGATTTTTGTTTTTTAATAAAACAAAGGTTTAATACGCATTTTTTGCTGCGGACGAATCTCACCTCTCGATGAATAAATATACTCCTTTCCATTCTGAACCTTTTTTTCTATCCCCAAAGGGGCTGTAAAAACGTGCGTTTTTTACATCCCCTTTCTGCTATAAAAGAAATTTATAAAATGAGAAATCATCTGCTAAAAAAAGTGGCACAAAAAGTGCCACAAATCAGTGCGAAACAGGGGTACATTTGCTGCTCTGTAATGCACACAGAGAAAAGAAAAAATCCCATAACCACAAGTTTTTCTTGCAGTTATGGGATTTTTGCTTTGGTGACTCGTACGGGAATCGAACCCGTGTTACCGCCGTGAAAGGGCGGTGTCTTAGCCGCTTGACCAACGAGCCATATTATGGTAGCGGAAGTCGGATTTGAACCAACGACCATTCGGGTATGAACCGAGCGCTCTAGCCAGCTGAGCTATTCCGCCATGTTGACTTCCGTTCCGAAAGCCTTTATATTATACACGATACAAAGCGTTTTGTCAATACATTTAATTGAAACAAAATTGCGAACTGGGAAGTTTTTTTGAGGAAAGATTTTTTTGTCTAAGTCCTTGACAAATCTCATCGAATGTTGTATAATATATTGCACACGCCGGTGTGATGGAACTGGCAGACGTACGGGACTCAAAATCTACTTCGCCGTTTCATACCACCGTTCCGTAAACCCTTGATTTTACAAGGTTTTTTGAAAACTGAATATGTAACTTGCTTTTAATGTCCCTCCACGATGTCCCTCCGATTTCTCGGACAGGACATCGGGAGACGACTTAAAAATATAAATGCCGGTGTGTCGGAATTGGCAGACGAGACAGACTCAAAATCTGTTATCCGCAAGGGTGTGTGGGTTCGAGTCCCACCACCGGCACCAGACCTTAACAGCTCGTAAACCCTTGATTTATCGGGGTTTGCGGGCTTTTCTTTATGCTCTGCTCCGGTTATGTAACGCCCCTCCAACAACAGAAAATTCGCCGTTTTGCAGCTCATTTTCAGGAGGGACATTGGAGGGACATTGCGATTATTTGGAGGGATATACACCCAAAATCGCATTGGCAGACGCAACCTTTGAGGCGAAATTCAAGTGCGTATAAATGTTTGAAGTGGTCGAAATGTCGCTGTGTCCTAACCACTCCTGAATTTCTTTCAAGCTGACACCGTTTGCATACAAAAGGCTTGCGCAGCTATGCCGCAAATCGTGGAAACGAATCTTCCGCATACCGTTCTTTTCAAGCACCAGCGGGAAATGCTGGGTGATATAGCCGGGTTTTACAAGCTCTCCGATCTCGTTGACATAGATATAATCGGTGTATTGCCGGCAATACGACCTGCCGCACAGCTTTCGGTTTAGCTCCTGCTCCGCTTTCAGGCGGTACAGTACTTCCTCAAACGGTGGCACAAGGGGCAGGCTGCGATAGCTTGCTTTGGTCTTTGTCCGATCCTTTTGGATAATCTTGCTTTTGCCGTCAATGGTCGCCTGCGTTACTGTGTGCCGTATGGTGATTGTTTTCTTCTTGAAATCAATCGCATCCCATTTCAAGCCTACAGCCTCGCTGCGGCGCAGTCCGTAAAATGCGCCGAGGATAACGCCAAGCTCTATGGGGTCGCCCTTTACCACCTCAAAAAGACGGTTTAGCTCATCTTCCTCATAGGCGCTGCCGACAAACTTTTCCTTTTTCGGCCGTTCAATGCGATCCGCCGGGTTCGTGTCAATCAAACCAAGTTTGAAAGCGTGCTGCAACGCCTTTCGGATATTTGCGTGGCGGTGTATCACCGTGTTTGCGGAAACGCCCCGCACCGTCAGTTCATAGGTGTAATAGTCCTGAATGTGCTTTGGCTTTATCTCCCGTAAGAGCAGGCCGGGGTGGTGTTCCTCAAAGTATGGGATAATTTTGCTCTTAATTCCCATAGAATACGCCCCGTAGGTCGTTTCCTCCACATTCTTTTTTATCATTTCCAGCCAGTCGAGCAGAAATGTTGTAAAGAGTATGGAATCGGTGGAAACCTTGCCTGTACTGCGTTCTAATGCTCTTGCCTCCAACTCTGCTTCTTTGGCTGAACGGGCTTCTATGAGCATTTTTTCGGCACGCTTTTTGTTGCCCTTTACAGGGAGCCCCGTGGATTTTGACGGCGTGTGCCGTTTACCGTATTCATCCACATAGTTGAGTACGATATGATAGTACCCGTTTTTTTCTCGCAGATGTCCTGCTACCATAATAAAACCTC
>CAJKHT010000138.1 GCA_905199755.1 uncultured Eubacteriales bacterium
GTAAAACACTATGGAAATGTGAGGGACTTTCCGCAAACCAACCGACTTCATCAATTGTATATCAAAGAAATTGCACCCACAGCGATGATAAGAAGCAAAGCGGCGGCAATCCCCATTATTAGGCTCTTAATACTCTCGCTTTGTGAAATCCCGAGATAGGAAAGCAATTCCGTGTGATACGAATATTCTGTTGTTTCACTTAAATATCGGCTTGCAAATTCGTACACCTCGTCTGGATTTTTAAGTGTAATGCGGAATACATCATTTTCGTCAATGGAGATCATTTGGGTGGATAAAACGCCCTCTGCCGCTTCAAGGTCTGCTATTTGTTCTGCGGTGGTGTTATACACGGCAATATGCCAATATCCGTCCTTTTCGATAATGGAATCTATCGCAGAATCGAGCATAGAATTTAACAGCGTAAAAATCGTACACACCATGAGGACGGACAATACAATTCCCATAAGTGTTATCAGCGTTCGCCCTTTATTTTTCCGCAAGCTCCTTGTTGCAAGTTTAATACAAACACCCATAGTTATCCCTCCGAGAGCTTACCGTCCTTGATGATAAGCATACGGTCTGCCAACTTTGCAAGCTCCAAATTGTGCGTAATCATAATGAGCGTTTGACCGTATTGTTTATTTGCACTCCCCAGAAGCTCCATTACCTCTGCTGCACTTTTGCTGTCAAGATTTCCTGTCGGTTCGTCGGCAAGCATAAGCGCAGGATTTGTAAATAAAACTCTGCCTATGGCACAGCGTTGTTGCTGACCGCCTGAAAGCTGGCTCGGCAGATGACTTCTTCGCTCTTTCATTCCAAGCGTATCCAGCAATCGGTCAAGCGTTTCTTTGTCGGTTTTCTTTTTATCAAGGCGGCAAGGGAGCGTTATGTTTTCCTCAACCGTCAAAGTGGGAACGAGATTATAAAACTGATAGATTAAGCCCGCCTTTCGTCTGCGATAATAGGCAAGCTCCTTTTCGCTCTTGGCATATATATCCTCACCATCTACATACACCTTGCCGGAGGTGGGGCGGTCAATACCGGCAAGGATATGTAACAAGGTCGATTTTCCCGATCCCGACGGACCGATGATAGAAACAAATTCGCCTTTTTCTACGGTAAAAGATACATTGTCAAGTGCTTTAACCTCTGCCTCTCCCGCTTGATATGTTTTGCATAGATTACAAACATTCAGTATCGGCATATAAATCATTCCTTTGTAAGGCTTTCTTGTATTTTAGCTTCTGCTTCATCAAGATTGGCAAAGCTGGTAATTGCACCGTCAAACAGATCAGCATTGAAACGAATAGCTCCGTCGGACAAGATAACAGCAAAATGATCTTCTCCGAACATAGAATATTCGCAAATATCGTCATAGTAAAAAGTTTTTCCGTTGATTTCCGCACAGCTCTGTTCTGTTACTTCTTTCAAAAGGAAAATGCCCTCTGTTCCATTCTCCAAATGCGAGATTACAACAGACGAGTCATTTGCAGAAGCGTTATCCACACATTTCGGCAGCAAAACCGTTACCGTGCTGTCTGCTTTTGCATTTCCCGAAATAACCTTTGTGATTTTTATGGTAGCAAGTGCTTTTTGAGCAATTTCACCTTTGCCGTAGTCGATTTGAATATTGCGTACTGTTTCTATTGTACCTCGTACAATCGTATCGCTGTAACTGTTAAAGATTTCTTCCGAGGTCAATGGGGCGGGCAAGATTGTTGTTTTTTCAAATTCGTCAATGTAGGTAATCTTAATTCCTTTGGAGCGCTCCAACTCAAAATCTCCTTTGGAAGAACAGCCCGTAAAAATAAGGGTAGCTGCGATCAGCAAGAGCGAGAGCGTAAAAATGGTCTTTTTCATAAGTTTTGCATCCTTTCATAATTTGTTTTAGGCTTTCATGCCTTACTTATATAAACACAAAAGGCGAAATATCGGATGCAAAAAAGCAGGCATTTTTCAAAAGAAAACTGCCTGCTTTGCGGTGCTGATTTCATATTGTTAATCAGTTACTATTTTTTCAAAATAGTAAAATTGCCCATCGCCCTGCAAAATGATAACCTCGTCACTATATGGATATATCTTGGCTCCGATGATACTGTCTTTGTCGATCACGCTATCTGTCTGTATAATGTCCGTTTCGGTTAAAATTCCCGTAAATAAATCCGGGTTCTGTTTTAAGTCCGAAATATTGTTAAGTCCGTATTTGTCAATAACCAAGCGATTTGAAAAATAACCGTATTGCTCATTTTCGTATGAAATAGTGATTGAATAAATCACTTCTTGAACTATATGTTCCGGTTCTTTATTGAGAACAAATACAGCAGTAATGCTTAAACTGATAATCAAAACAAAAGTGGCAGCTAACGCGCTTATCTTTCTAAAAGACCATACAGCAGCCGTTTTGTGTTTATTTTGATTTGTGCCGAGCGTTGCATAAACCTTTTCGTCAAGAGAAGTAAGGTCGTGCTTTTCTTCTGATTCAGACGAAATATTATCAGCCTGTGTTTCGATATACTGTTTCATTGCTTCTTTGATTTTTTTATCGTTCATATCCATCCTCCTTTAATCGAGCTTTCAGCAGCTTTTTTCCACGAGTGAGTTGTGATTTTACGGTGCCGTGCTTTCTGTTCAGAAAATCCGAAATCTGCGATGTGGATAATTCGTAATACAAATGGAGGATTAGCACATCCCGATATTCGGCAGGCATACTTTTTATATTCTGATAGATGATTTTGCAGCTTTCGTCTATAATAACACTTTCAGCAATGTTTTCATCACTTGCAAATTCATACTCAATGTCTGACAAGGAGACCGTTTGAATATGTCTGTCCCGTATCATATTAAACGACATATGTTTTACCGCCATTGTCACATAATATATACAATCTTTGCTGTCAACATCTTTTATCGCATCTAAATTTCGCATAATCGGGGGGATTGTATTATGTACTGCGTCCTCTGCATCCTGCGGATTTTTTAATATTTTCAATGCGACTGCATACATTGTGTTTTTATGCTTTTCATAAATGGCGGTCATTTTTTCAATTTCTTTACTCATACGACCTCCTAAATTATAAGACACTCTCTCAATAATCTATAACACGAAAAAAAGAATTTCGGATGCATTTTAGATAGTAGATTGAAAATTTATTTTTTCACTGTTTTTAATTCCTCAATAGCGTTCCTTTACTGCCGTATCGTATATTTTAACACATAAAAGTTAAGAAATATAGTCTGCGTTTTGTTTCCTGATAATTATGTACCAACCGCCCCCAAAAAAGGCGGTTGATTTTTTAATGCGCAGGCACTCCGTAACCGAGGATTTCATAATGCCCTACGGCATAATGATTTTCCCGGCAGGAATCCCCGGAATTGCCTTCTATGGTATAAATAATTCCGTCCTCAACTCGTTCGACAATTCCTACATGGTCGGATAGCCCGTCCTGCGGACCGGACGAACCCTTGTTGTTCCAATCGAAAAAGATAATCATACCC
>CAJKHT010000139.1 GCA_905199755.1 uncultured Eubacteriales bacterium
TTTTGCCGCTTGGCTGCGGCTTCATTCCTTTCCGAATACCTATTTGTCGCTAAAAATTTTCAATTATATATTATTTAATTGTCCCAATTTAAAATAAATTCAATCGCAAAAACCGCACTCCAGCTAAAATGCATAGCACATAAGCCCTCCCCCGTCGATGAATTGTAATTTTCATGGATACTTCCCTCATCATTTTCAACCCATGACAAAATTTCATTTTTTACAGCGTCTGCAAGCTCCTTATAGCCATAGTTCAAAATACCCTTTGTGGCAAAATATGCCACATTAAGCCATGTCGGTCCGCGCCAATAGTCGGCGCTGTATTCCGGACTATCATATGAAACAGTAGGCATTCCCGGGAATAGCTTTGTTTTATCTGCTGCAATACGCACAATCCTTTCGGCTTTTTCCTTTGCAGCGGTTTTTATGTATAACGGCATGAATATTGCAGGCGATATAACCTTTGAAAATTCTCCCGTTTCAAAGTTTCTGTCAGCATACATTTCAGCTTTGTCGTCCCACAAGCGTTCTTCTATCAGCTCCGACAATTCATTTCCCTTTTTCTCCCAAGTACGGCTCATTTCCGCATCGCCCATCTCTTTCGACATATAACTTAACGAACGGTATGTCATTACCATATAGCAATTAAGATCTACCGGCCACAGCTTATTTATCGAAAATTTATCCCAGCGCACGGAGTTATCCCAACCGGACTCGTTTCGCATATCTGAAATGCGTTTAACTCCGTCTATGGGAAAGGCATCATAGAAAAACATTCCGTCATAACAGCGATGTTTTACCCAAAATGCTTCATTTCTGCATAATCTCTCATATGACCTCTTTAAGAACTCAGTATCACCGCTTCTTTTGTAAACTATTTCACAGGCTGCCGCCATAACGGGAGGCTTTGAAAAATTATCACTTCTTCTTCCGTCACAGAAAATCGCATCGGGAAACATTCCGTCATCATTTTGAAACTGCATATACGCATCAATATTTTCTATTGCAAAATCAGTGTCAAATCTGCTTATACCCATAGAATGGAATGCAGTATCCCAATTCCATATACCCTTGAAATTATCACGATCCGGCAGCAGACAGTGCCTTTTTCCCCACGGCGACTTAGGATTACTGTACTCATTTCCGACGATAATTCCAACAGCTTTTTCAATCACCGCATATTCTCTGTCTGTGGTTTGTTTTTTTACATATTGCAGCCATTTTTTAATATTGATATTATTCATCAAATTTTACCTCAAAATTAATATGTATGATTGTAGTCAAAATCACAGTGTTTCAGAAATTCCCTTGCCATAAGCGTTGCACCGACTTGATTTGGGTGTACCCTGTCCCATGCAATATAAGACGAATGACGTATGCTGAAATATTTATCATACATTTTCTGAAAATCAACAAAAATACAATTGTATTTTTCCGCCAGTTTTTCGCAGATCAGTGCATATTCATCTGCTTTTTTACGCATCATGTCTTCTTTGTTTGTCTCCATGTAATACGGCGATAATATAAATATCCCTTTCACATTGCCATGTACGGAAAGAATCATCTTTTCAACATTTGCCTCATATTCATCGGAAAGCACATGAATATCCCGCATGGCAGGACAATCAAACTGACGCCATATATCATTTATACCTATACATATTGATACCCAATCGGGCTTTAACTGTACTACATCACGATCAAATCTTTCGAGAAGATCTCGGCTTGTATTGCCTGATGCGGCGGAATTCGTCACCCTCAGATTTATTTCGGGGTAATATGCCGCAAGCATATTTTCTATAACGCGCACATAGCTTCTTCCCACATTATCAAACAAACCTTCACCCACAGGCTGTGCACTGCCCATATCGGTTACCGAATCTCCCGCAAATATTATTCTGTCCATATTGTTGAATATCATAAAATCCTCCTCCGTATTTTTTTTTATTATATATAATATAGTATATCATTACAACTTATATTTTTCAATATGCAATGTTTGTGGTGTTAGTGTCAATTTGTAGGTTTACAATATCCTATTTCTCTTGATACATATTCTACACCTTCTCCAAGAGAAAAGCAACGCCTTATTGCTTCTAATTTTAAATTTATATCAGGATAACGTGGATGTTCAGGTGCATTAATATATTTTTGTTGAATTTGATAAGGTTTATTTGGAGAACCATGATAATTCTGCTTATTTGCAAGCATATTTCTATGCCAATCATATAGCGTATGTCGTGACGGATATCCTAGATATGTTATGGTTGCCTGAACAGATCCTAATCGCTCATATTCTTTTAATGCATGCTCTTTTTGTTCTTTTGTGTACATATATATATTTTACTCCTTTCAGAGTCCAAGAATATGTCCGCACCCCCCGCCCCTGCAAACAGCAAATACATATCTATCGGATTTCCGCACTGCTGCTTTTGCACTTATCGACCTTACGGCTTACATCGGGAAACGGCATTTAAAAGAAGAAATTAATCAGTATTTTTCAAGTGCGCATGAATTTCTTTACAAAGGCGATATATTCTTATTTTTGCATAATAAGCAGGATATAGATATATTTTCCGAAATGGTAAAGGAGTTCGGTTTAAAAGCAATTATATCCGACCCGATAAGTAATCTGTTTAAGCTTCCTAAGCTTTACCGCACGGCTCACGAGGCTTTAGAGATGATTCTCGACAGCAATTTTCACAGTACCGAAGTATGTTCCGTTGCACAGCTGCGTACACTTTTGATGCTTAAAAATCTTACGGAGCGTAACGACCTTATTTCTCCGAAGCTGCGCAGCCTTGCCGAACACGACAGGATCAAAAACACTCAATACTGCGAAACGCTCTATTATTATCTGATATGCAGCAGATCGCTGAAAAAAACTTGTGATGTACTGTTCACCCACTGCAACACGGTTTTGTACCGTATTCGCAGAATGCAGGAGGATTTTTCGATTCCGATTGACGATATTTCCTCACATACAGAATTGCTGCTCGGTACAGCCCTGCTGCTGTTTAACAGCCAAGGACCCGATTTCTTTTTGCGTTCTCTGCCGGAATTATAATAAAAAAACATCAAAAACGGGATGTAAAAATTACTTTTTCATCCCGTATCATTATACCATTTTTCGGTTACTCTTTTGTTCATCTTTTAATTCGGCTTGCCGCTTGAATGTCCGATAAACTACGTATACTCGTTAGATTTGTGAACATAGCAACCGAACCTTTACAAGACAACCGTCCGACACTCATGTTCTCATCGAAATAAATATTAATAATTTTCTTCCTATTAGTTAACTTTCTTTATAAATTTCAATCCATCATCACCTACAAAGCAATAACGGTTATTTGAGCACTTATACAGTTTACCTGTGAATTTCAAAATAAATATATGCCTTTCAGCTGTTTTTGCCTCTTCCGGTCTTTTGCGAAAAAACCGAGAGCATCCTTTAATATTTCATTTGCT
>CAJKHT010000140.1 GCA_905199755.1 uncultured Eubacteriales bacterium
TTTTTATTTAGAAACTTTTTTATAAAATAGTTCTTCTTTTTTCAGCTTGTAAGAAAATTTCGCAGATTGCCGTTTTGAAGCACGACGGTGTACATTGGTACTCCGAGTGCTGAATAAATGGTGAGATGCGGGATTTTATACAAGCTAATCATTTAATGTGGAATTTTATATACTACTATATCAGTTGCCGTTCCATCTATTACTCTTACCAAAGCATATGTTGTGTCCGATGTTCTGTACCAGTGAGCTATATCCTCCCCGTCCTTGAAAAATGGATTGTATGTTTCGGTAATTCCGGCTATGGTCGATACCTTTGTTTTGTAATCATTTTCAATATCGCATAAATATACTATTGTATTGTCCTGCAAATCAATATCAAGCGCATCATCAATTTTTCCGCCCTTGTTCATCAGAGTTAAGTTATTGCCCTTTCTTTCCATAACAACTCCGAACGCATACTGGTATTTGTCCTTGTTATTTTCGCCGTATTTCATTACGGTCTGATTTTTCAGTCCGCCTACCCAGCCGTTATATGAAAACAGTTTTTCAAAATTATTGCCGTAATCATCATCATTAAAAACAATATCCTTAATTTCGGGACGGTAAATAAATTCAAGTGAATTTATCTTTGTTTTTGCCAGATTATATGTCACTCTAAACACATCACCCTTTTTAAGCGCATTTGCCTTTTGCCCCGATAAATCGAGATTTTGTGACGGTGCGGAATTTATTTTAATATCACTGTTTACAATAAATTCGGTCTCTTTTCCCTGATACATCGCAATAATCGAATATGCCTCTTCCCCGTCATCATTAAGCACCTGCGCCACCGATTCACATACCGCAAATGCATTTTTTGCGTCCGCCTCACGCGGATATATTGACGGATACGGAGTTTTTTCGGGTGTTGCCGTCGGCGTAGGCTCGGGTGTCTGTGAGGGCAGAGGTGAAGCTGACGGTTCAGATTTTTCAAGCTCGTCCAAATCAAAAAACTGTTCTTTTTCTTCAAAATACACCCTTGTTTTCATATTCGAAAACTCATCCGGAATATTTAATGATACTTTTCCGTCCGACGGTGTATACATATTCGAATAAACAAGCTTTCCCAAATCATCGTAGCATGATACTATTGCCCTTTTATCCGTATAAATATCCTGTGCATATGCGGCGGTCACAGCTGCCGATACCGCTAAAATCAGAGCAAAAACTATTTTTTTCATAATTATAACCAATCCTTTCCGTGCTGCAAGACACAAAATTTAAGTCTTGTTACTCAGTGACGATACATATGATGCAACAAATTGCTTTGCACATCTTCCGTTTCTGCCGCCGTAATTCATCTGCCATACGATTGCTTTCTTTTCAATTTCCGCATTTATTTCAATGCCGTGTTTTTCAAGCATAGATGCCACAATATTCAAAAATTCCTTTTGTCCCGGTGCTGAAAATACAAGACTTATACCGAAACGCTCCGAAAGCGACAGTGTTTCTTGAATCTGGTCGTTTTGGTGAACATCGTCTCCCTGTCTGTCCGACCATGTTTCCTTTACAAGATGTCTGCGGTTTGAAGTAGCATATATAAGCACATTTTCGGGGTGTGCCTGCAATTGTCCCTCCATTGCAATCTTAAGCGACTTGTATTCGGGTTCTTCTGCCTCAAACGATAAATCATCGAGGAAAAGTATATACTTATGAGGCTTTTTTGAAAGTTCCTTTATAAGTGCGGGAATATCCTTTATATACTGCTTCGGCAGTTCTACCAATCTCAGACCGTCGTCCGCAAACATTTTGAGCAATGCTTTTACCGACGAGGATTTTCCCGTACCTCTGTCACCAAACAAGAGCACATTGTTTGCCGGCTTTCCCTCAACAAATGTACGTGTATTTTCTATGAGCGTCTGTTTCTGAAAATCTATTCCTATAAGCGAGTCAAAATCGACAAGGTCAACATGCGGAACTCCTATAAGCTCTCCGTCATACTTAAACGCAAGATATTTTGAAGTACAGCCGCAGCCGAGATTTCTGTAATGAACTATAAGCCTGTCCAAAAGCTCTTTTGCGTCCGCCGCCTCCGTAAGCGAAACGATTGATTTCAGATAATTTTCGCTATATCCCGTATCATTTCCAGACGGCGAATATTTAAGCTGAACCGAAAACAGACTTTTATATATCTGTGACATATCCCTTTTTGCTATCTTATATAAATCATCGCCTATCTTTTTTCCCGACTGTGCCAGCCGTGAAAGAATATTATCGTCATTTGCCAGAAACGATGCCGCATATTCACGTATACTGCTGTTTGTTACTCCCTCTGTTTCCGCAAACTCAATAATGCCGCGCATTACCTCTATATCGTTTTTATCTAAAATTCCCTTTATACAGGAATCCTTTTCTATGTTTCTGAAAATAAGCAAATCCACCTTTAAAACACCTTCCAAAATGTTATATTTAACTCATTATATCATAAGAATTAAAAAAATGCAATTAAGGCGATACAAAAAAATATTGTATCGCCTTAATTTAATATTAATTTATTGACTTTATCAAATCATTCATATCATACATTCCCGGTTCTTTTCCCGAAATAAATGCAGCCGCCTTAACCGCACCCACCGCAAAAACCTCTTTGCTTGCCGCATGGTGGCTTATTTCTATAACCTCGTCATTGCCGGCAAATATAACCTCGTGATCACCGACTATTGTGCCGCCGCGCACCGATGAAATTCCGATTTCCGTCTTTTTTCTTTTTTTTCTTACGGAATGTCTGTCATAAACATATTCCGCACCGTAGGATAACACATCATCTATCGCATCGGCTATTGCCAGCGCCGTTCCCGATGGAGCGTCTATTTTCTGATTGTGATGTCTTTCAACTATCTCTATATCGAAATTATCCTCCAAAAGCTTTGCAGCTTTTTGTGCCAGTGAAATCAAAAGATTTATGCCGAGGCTCATATTTGCCGAAAAGAATATCGGTATTTCCTTTGACGCCTCTTTAAATTCAGCCTTTTGTTCTTCACTGAAGCCCGTTGTCGCAAGAACCGCCGGAAGCTTGTTCTTTTTACAGTATTCAAGTATTCCCGTAAGGCTTGACGGGTGTGAAAAATCAATAAGCACGTCTGCCTTTCCCGTAAATTCATCGGGATTTTTAAACACCGGATATGAATTGCTCATTTTATCGTTTATATCAAAACCCGCAACTATCTCGGCATTGTCTCTCTCTGATACTATACGCGATATTACCTGACCCATTTTTCCGTTGCAGCCGTTCATTATAATTTTTGTCATATAAAAATCCTTCCTTTAATTATATAATCTTAC
>CAJKHT010000141.1 GCA_905199755.1 uncultured Eubacteriales bacterium
TGCATTTTTTTCCGAAATGTGATAATATATTATAAACTGCGGACGGGAGGTTGAAATTATGCCATTCGGAATTCCTGATATGAGCAAGGGTATAATAATCGAAAAAGACAGCGAAAACGCATCTGTTGACATGCCCGAAATGCATTCTCACCCATGCCATGAGCTTTATTTTCTGCTTTCGGGAAAAAGACGGTATTTTATCGGACACAGCATTTATGATGTCGTACCGGGCAATCTGGTTGTCATTCCGAAAAATGAACTGCATAAAACCACCTCATTCGGCAACAAAGGCTACGAACGCTATGTTATGTATTTTTTAGATGAAGATATTTCCGAACTTGAACGGCTGGCAGGTCAAGAAAACTGGGATAGTTTTATAAACAGCGGTTGTTTGAGTTTCAGTTATGAGCATGCCGAATTTATGAAACAGTGTTTTATCACGGCAGAAAAGGAAAGATGCAATTCCGACGCTTACACTCAGCTTGCCATGCGGAATATTTTATACGATATTATACTCCGTTCCATGCGGTTTGGAGCAATTAAAAGCAGAGAATCAAACACAAATGCGGATAAAATACAATTTGCGGCAAAGTACATAAGCGAAAATTATGCTGATGAGATTTCGCTTAGCGAAATCTCACAGCTGGCTTTTATGGAGGAAACTTATTTTTCAAAGAAATTCAAAAAGCTTACCGGTTTCTGTTTCAAGGAATACCTTACTCAAACCCGTATAAAGGCTGCCGAAAAGCTGCTTGACGAAACAAAGCTTACCGTCAGTGAAATTGCCGACCGCTGCGGATTTTCGAGCAGCAATTATTTCGGAGACATTTTCAAGCACTGGAAAGGCTGTTCGCCGTCCGAATACAGACGGCTTATCCGGCGCTGAAACGGCAGTATTTTCTATCACACAAAGCCCTCAAATTCATCAAATCCTGCTGCCTTAATTGCAGCCGTATATTTTTTATAATCAATATTTAAAAGATTTGTGCAGTAATGATTTTTACAGGCTTTGCCGTCAGCCGTCCACTCAATAAGATAGAATTTTTGTTCATTGTTTTTTACATTTATATATGCTGCCGGAACGGATTGTTCCGCAGCTGCGGTTATTGTTCCGCACGCAATCTTCTCTTTTCCGTACAATTCGGTTACGGAATAATTCACCTCAACATCACGTTTAAAATCATTTACGGCATACAAGGTTATTTTATTATCCGCAGGCTCATCAAACATCATACAAACAGGCTGCTGCGAACGTTTAATATAATGATATGCAAGCTTTTTGCAGAAATAATAATCTGCCACCGCATCGGACACCTGCGGCCAGCCGTCCAGCAGATTCCACCATATTATCCCCGTACAGCTCCATTTTTTCAGCCTGAATTTTTCTATAAAATACTTTTTTGCCTCTGCCTGTGAAATCTGGCTTTGCCTGATAAGATCGTAAAAATCGTTTTCCGCACTGCCGAACAGCTTTAATATCTGACTGTATGTAAGTCCTATTCTGTATATGTACGGCGACTCTTCCCCCGTTTCCGGCGAAGCGGCATGAACGGTATACTCATCTGTAGGCTCACCGTTATCCTTAAAAATCCGTTCGGGTTCTTTCAAAAATTTTTCAAGAGATTTCGGCGACGGAAATCCCTGATACCCGGTTTCCGAGGCAAATCTGCTTTTTGCATTTCTGTAAAAGTCCCCCTTGAAATAATCTCTCGGTCCCCATAAATGGTCCTCCGGCAGCGGCAGGTTGCTTTCATGCGCCTTTTCGCTTATAAAAGGCGAGCTTGGGAGATACGGTCTTGTGTAATCATAAATTTCCGTAAGCTTTTTTAGCAGTCCTCTCGTTAAAACATTGCCGTTCGGATTTTTTAAATACCCCGACCAACCTCTGTATGCCAAATCGCATTCGTTATCCCCTGCCCATAAAATAAGCGAAGAGTGGTTTCTCAAGCGCTTTATCTGATACACCGCCTCCTCTTTTAACTTATTTATGAATGTATCCGACTGCGGATACGCACCGCAGCCCATACCGAAATCCTGCCATACCATGATTCCGTGTTTATCGCAAAAACCAAAAAATTCATCGCTTTCGTACACATTTCCGCCCCAGCAGCGTACAATATTGCAGCCCAAATCATCAAGCATTTCAAGCGCCCTGCCGAGTCTTTTTTTGTCTCTTGAATGAAATGCATCGAGCGGCACCCAGTTTGTCCCCAATGCAAACACCCGTTTTCCGTTTATTTTAAAGCAAAATTCTCCGATTTCGTTTTCGCTAATGCTGTCACTTATATCAAGCTCCGCCGTCCGAAGTCCCAGATTCATTCTGTATGTGTCAACCGTCTCGTCCTTATACATCAATTCAATCACAGTTTCATACAAATTCGGTACACCGTAGTTTTTCGGCCACCAGAGCCTTGCATCCGAAATTCTGAAATTGAACTGAAAACCGCTGTTCCACAAGGTCTTTTTCACATCAAAAACACTTTCGCCGCAGCTGCCGTATATTCTTACCGAATAATCCGTGACATAATCGCCTTTTAATGTTGTGTTAATGCAAAATCGCAGCTCCGCACTGTTATTCTCCGTATCTGTTGAATGAACCGCAAAATAAACATCGTCAATTTTATCATATTTATTTTTTTCGATTGTGACGGGTTTCCAAAGTCCTGCCGATACTATTCTCGGCATAATATCCCACCCGAACATGTGCGCCGCTTTTCGGATATTAAGCGAGGCATAATTATACTTCTGAGCAAAGCAGCCGACAGGCACTTCATATTTTCCCGCTTCAATACATGCCGGAATAATATGTACCACGACCTCATTTCTGCCTGTTTTAAAATCCGCACAGACATCATACGGTATAAACATATTATCCGTCTTTTTTACAAGAACTCCGTTTACATAGATTTCCGACACGGTATCAATCCCCCCAAATCTGAGAAAAATATCCGTGTCCGGCACATCAAATTCGGTAAAATACCACACATGCATATTTTCAAGCTTTTGTGCTTTCAGCGTATTTGTCGAATAATACAAGTCCTCAATTTTCCCCTCGCGCATTAAATCAAGCTCGAAATTTCCCGGCACCGATGCCGGTATCACTTCAAATCCTGATTTTTTTATATCGTCAATGCTTGAAATGCTTCTGTCTTTACACAAGTTATTTTGTGCATATGCCAAATTCCATTTAAACATAAATTTAATTCTCCTTATATATTATAACTTAATTATATCCTTATTTTTATCACTTGTAAATAGCAATATTCTGTGATATAATT
>CAJKHT010000142.1 GCA_905199755.1 uncultured Eubacteriales bacterium
GTATAAGGGATTTTGCGATGCAATATCCCTTTATTACAGAGGAGAGATTTTATATATGGACATAAAACCGTTTAAAAAAAAGATTTACCTTTCCTCACCCACAATGCACGGTGAAGAACTTAAATTCATGACAGAAGCATATGACACCAACTGTATGTCAACGGTTGGAAAAAATATTGATGAAATTGAAAAGACGGTAAGCGAAAAGCTCGGATGCAAATATGCCGTTGCCCTTTCTGCGGGAACGGCGGCATTACATCTTGCAATGAAGCTTGCAGGTGTAAAAAGAGGCGATAAGGTTTTTTGTTCGGACACTACATTTGATGCTACCGTCAATCCTATTGTTTATGAGGGCGGTGTTCCGGTGTTTATAGATACGGAATACGATACATGGAATATGTGCCCCAAAGCTCTTGAAAAAGCTTTTGAAATCTATCCCGATACAAAATTGGTTGTATTGGCAAATCTTTACGGGGTTCCCGGTAAGCTTGATGAAATAAGAAAAATATGCGATAAGCACGGAGCAAAAATAGTTGAAGATGCTGCGGAATCGCTTGGTGCTGCATATAAAGGAAAACAGACGGGAACGTTTGGAAATATCGGAGTTATAAGCTTTAACGGAAATAAGATTATAACAGGTTCTTCGGGAGGTATGCTTCTTACCGACAGCCGTGAGGAGGCTGAAAAGGCAAGAAAATGGTCAACGCAGTCGCGTGAAAACGCTCCGTGGTATCAGCATGAGGAGCTGGGCTACAATTACCGCATGAGCAACGTAATTGCAGGCGTTGTAAGAGGTCAGCTGCCGCATCTTGAAGATCATATTGCGCAGAAAAAGGCAATTTATATGCGGTATAAGGAGGGCTTTAAGGGACTTCCGCTCAAGATGAATCCGTATGATGAGGTGAATTCGGAACCGAATTTCTGGCTTTCGTGCGCAATCATCGATGAATCCGCAATGTGCAGACAGGTCAGAGGAGAGCGTGACGCTTTGTACATATCAGAAAAGGGAAAATCGTGTCCTACGGAAATCCTTGAGACGCTTGCAAAATATAATGCCGAGGGACGTCCGATATGGAAACCCATGCATATGCAGCCTATTTACAGAAACAATCCGTTTATCACAGTCGACGGAAACGGCAGAGCGAGAACAAATGCATATATTGCCGGCGGCGGAATTGATGTCGGAATGGATATTTTCGAGCGCGGACTTTGCCTGCCGAGCGATAACAAAATGACTGCGGAGGAGCAGGATATTATTATTGAGATTATAAGACGCTGTTTTGAATAGGGAGCAGACATGTACAAAAAGTATTTTAAAAGAATTTTTGATTTTTGTCTGTCACTTGCGGCGCTTATTGTTCTTTCGCCTTTGATGCTTATTCTGATAGTGGTCGGCGCATGCAAAATGGGAGGCAATCCGTTCTTTGTACAGCCGCGCCCCGGGAAAAAGGATAAGCTTGGCAATGAAAGGATTTTCAGTCTGATTAAATTTCGTACGATGGATAACAGATGTGACGAAAACGGCAAGCTCCTTCCCGACAGTGTAAGGATTAACAAATACGGCAGAATGTTAAGAAATACATCCCTTGACGAGCTGCCGGAGCTGATAAATATTTTAAAGGGTGATATGAGCATTATAGGACCGCGTCCGCAGCTGGTGCGTGATATGGTATTTATGACCGATGAGCAGAGACGGCGGCATGATGTGCGTCCGGGGCTTTCGGGACTGGCACAGGTTCGCGGCAGAAACAACATAACTTGGGAAGAAAAGCTGGCATATGATTTGGAATATATACAGGACATAACCTGTCTCGGTGATATAAAAATCATACTGGAAACGCTTTGGAAAGCGTTTGTAAAACAGGCGGACATATCTACCGAAGGCATGGAAACCGCCGAGGATTTCGGCGATTATCTGCTCAGAGTCGGTGAAGTGGATAATGATACATATACCGAGTGCCAGGAAAAGGCACGTGAGCTTTTGAACGTGTAAGTGAGGAGTACGAATGGAAAAAATTAAGTTTTCGGTTTCGATATGTGTGTACGGCGGCGACAACCCCGAATATTTTGAAATTGCACTCGAAAGCATCTTCAATCAGACCTTGCCGCCCGATGAAGTTGTACTTTTTGTTGACGGGGCAATCGGAGAAAAAACAGAATACATAATAGAAAAATATGAGTCACGGCATGATAACTTCAGAGTTATCCGATCCGAAAAAAATGTGGGACACGGCAATGCACGCCGTGCATGCATGGAGAATTGTTGTTATGACTACATAGCGTTAATGGACGCAGACGATATATGCACCAATAACAGATTTGAAAAACAGATAAATACATTCCTCAATGACAAAACATTGAGTATAGTCGGCGGACAAATCGAGGAATTTATTGATGTACCCCAAAATACGGTCGGCAAGCGTACTGTACCACTAAAAGACACAGACATCAAGAAATATATGAAAAAACGCTGCCCGATGAATCAGGTAACGGTTATGTTTAAAAAAGAAGATATTAATTTGGTCGGCGGATATATCGACTGGTATTGTGAGGAAGATTATTATCTTTGGATAAGAATGGCTATTGCGGGGCTGAAATTCTGCAATATTGATGACAATTTAGTATTTGTACGTGTGGGAAATGAAATGTATCAGCGCCGCGGCGGCGGCAAATATTT
Organism: uncultured Eubacteriales bacterium; assembly: GCA_905199755.1. Lineage (GTDB taxonomy): Bacteria > Bacillota > Clostridia > UBA1381 > UBA1381 > UBA4716. The sequence goes on from CAJKHT010000142.1 coordinate 2,678, forward strand.
TGCAAGCGAAGCAAAACTGCAGTGGTATATGTTCAGACATAAGCTTATAGGCGTTGGACGATTTCTATTTAATGTCACGGAAAGATTGATTTTGCAGGTTTTAATGCCGAACAGTCTGCGCGGCTGGGTGTTTAAAAATCTTGCAAGAGAAAAGGCGGAGTAGGAGGAATTCTTTAGATGAATGAATTACAAACAGAACTGACGAATATGTTATTTATTTTTCATAAAATTTGTGAAAAATATAATTTGAGATATTATATAATAGCAGGGACTATGTTGGGAGCAGTACGTCATCAAGGATTTATTCCATGGGATGATGATATTGACGTGGGAATGCCAAGAAAAGATTATGAAAAATTACATAAAATTGCAAAAGAGATAAATACAGAAAAATATTATATTGAGTATCCCGGTAAAGATAATGCAAACTTTCCTTTTTTAACTGCAAAAATGTATAATACTCAGACTACTTTCACCGAAAAACAACGATACCCAGTAAAGAGAGGCATTTATATAGATATTTTTCCTATTGATGGTCTGGGACTAGATGCTAAAGAACTAAAACAAAAGTACGAAA
>CAJKHT010000143.1 GCA_905199755.1 uncultured Eubacteriales bacterium
GAGCATCTGCCTTACAAGCAGAGGGTCACAGGTTCGAGCCCTGTAACTCCCACCACATCAAATTTATTTGATGAATACATTTTAACTGATAACATGGTCCGGTAGTTCAGTTGGTTAGAACGCTAGCCTGTCACGCTAGAGGTCGTGAGTTCGAGCCTCATCCGGATCGCCAAGGCTTTTATTTAAAAGCCTTATGCTTCTGTAGCTCAGTCGGTAGAGCATGGGACTGAAAATCCCAGTGTCGGCGGTTCGATTCCACCCGGAAGCACCATTTGCGGGAGTGGCTCAGTGGTAGAGCGTCACCTTGCCAAGGTGAACGTCGCGAGTTCGAATCTCGTCTTCCGCTCCATTAATAAAAAATATTCAGGGGCATTAAGCCCCTAAATGTTTTTTGTTTTAAAAATCGGGGCGCGCATGCGTCTTTTATATTCAGTTCGGCGCCATAGCCAAGTGGTAAGGCAGAGGTCTGCAAAACCTTTATTCCCCAGTTCAAGTCTGGGTGGCGCCTCCAGTTTAAAAGGTGTTGCGGCTTATTAAGTTAGGTCGTGGCGCTTTTTCTTTTACCGAAATTTTGCAAAGGAGGGTATCTATGAGAAAAAAGAGTTTATTCCTGTTTCTTGTTCTTCTGCTGATTTTAACCGTTATTGTAAACAGCGAAACAGATGTCTTTATAAACATAGGAAAATACATTCCATCCCTTGAAGAAAGCTCTCCGGCGCTTGTCAGAGCCGTTTCACAGGCTTCTGAGCGCGTTTCGGAGTTTACCGATATGATTCCCTCCCCCGCGGAAATAATTGCATACATCAAAAATGAGGAGCTTCCCATAGACCCCTCCGATGTTGCGGTAAATGCATATATTACGGACAGTCCTATGCTGTCATTTTTTCCCGATGATAATATCTGCGCCGTTATGGACAGCGACAAAAAGCTGCGCCTTTTCGGACTTATTACCTCAAAAGACAGGCAGCATCTCGTTATAAACATTTCGGATGTGTCGGATAACAAGCTTCTGCAGGTCACTGCGTCCGTAAACAAGGATAATGAATTTTCAAAAACAATAACGCTCCCCTCAACCGATGCCGGCAAGCTGAAGGTTGACGTTTATACCGGCAGCAAGGCATACGGCGAGTTTGAAAGCTGGGTATACAATTATCTGTATCTTTCACGCACCGAAAACGGCTGGCAGCTTGCAAAGTCTCCCGTATACGACTCAAACAAACAGCTTTATGAAAAAGATAAATCGACAAGTGAGGCACTGAAAAGCACATTTTCCATCCAGGCAAACAACGCGTCCGTAAAATCGCTTGCCGAATCGGTAACGGCAGACTGTAAAAACGACTATGAAAAGCTTATTAAAATTCATGACTGGATATGTTCAAACATTTATTACGATACCGATAACATAAACACATCGGAAACCCTGCCTTATTCCGCCTCGGAAGTTCTTTCAAGCAGGCGCGCCGTATGTCTCGGATTTTCGATGCTGAGCGCCGCAATGTGCCGCAGCATAAATATACCGTGCAATGTTGTTTCCGGCTATGCTCTGGGCATAGGCAGCGATCACGAATGGACAGACGAAACCGCCTTTTACGCAGAGCCGAACCACGCATGGAACGAAGCGTATGTTGACGGCAGATGGGTTATATTCGACACAACATGGGATTGCCTTAATAAAATTGAAAACGGCGAAAAAGTAACCTCGGAAAATATGTCGCATATGTATTTTGATGCAAACCTCGACTTCTTCTCGGCAAATCACAGGATTACCGAGTATATGAAAAGAAGATAACAAAAAGCCGTTACGCCTCGGCGTAACGGCTTTTTTGTTGTCTTTTTTACTTGTAATCTCCCAGATAATCCTTATTGATTTCAAACAATTCATCGCACATGTTCTTTATTTCATCCAAGGAACACACAGCAGATGACAGCGGATCCATGTATACCGCATGATATATCATTTCCTTGCTTTTCTTCATGGCTCCCTCAACCACAAGGTTTTCAAGTCTTGCAGTCGTATTCACCAGTATTGCCAAATGCTCGGGGAGCGCTCCGGCTATGGTCGTTTTCATTCCCATTCTGTCCGCAACAACGGGTACTTCCACACATGCGTCGTAAGGCAGATTTGATATTGAGCCGTTATTTATTACATTGCCGTTAAAGATGAATGGTTTTCCGTCGCCGATTCGGGCATTGAATATATCAGCCGCATACTCGCTGCTCTTCTCCTTGCTGAATTCCTTTTCAAACCATTCGTCATACTGCTTTTGCGGATTTGCCTTTCTTTCCCGGCGCAGTTCCAGCGAAAATGCATATTTCCCCGGATTCCAGCATGTGCTGTCGGTGCAGTATTTTTCTATCAGATCCGGTCTTTTTCTGAACCACTGATTATATTCCGAATTGTGTCCGCTCGACTCCGTCACGTAATAACCCAGCTTCAGCAGCATTTCGTTTCTGACCTGTTCCTTGTTAAAATACTCGGGATTTTTCATCAGCTCCTTAAGTCTCGGATATAAGTCCTCACCGTTATGACTTAGCTGTGTATAAAAAGCCTGATGATTTACACCCATACATTTATATGTAACCTCATTAACGGGAACATCAAGCCAGCCGGCAAGCATTTCAATGGTATGCTGTACGCTGTGGCACAAGCCCGTGACCTCCACATTTGCATATTTCTGCATAGCGCCGCAAAGCATTGACATCGGGTTTGTGTAATTTAAAAATACGGCATTCGGACAGTATTTTTCAATATCGCCGCAAATGTCAAGCATAAGCGGAATGTTTCTTAATGCACGGAATATTCCCGATACCGACCTTGTGTCTCCGACATTTATGTCTATGCCGTATTTTTTGGGGATTGTTATGTCATACTGCCATATATCCACATCACCGTTAAATACGGTACACAAAACAGCATCGGCATCCTTTAAAGCCTCCGCTCTGCTCATGGTAGTCGTAACAATGCATTTGGGTTTATCCATTTTTTCTATAATACATTTTACCACCTTTTCAATATTGGCAAGATTTTTCGCATCTACGTCCATAAGAGCAAATTCACATTCCGAAAATGCCGGGAATGTAAGCAGATCACGCACACAGCTGCTCGTAAACTGCAGACTGCCCGCGCCTATAAAAGCAAATTTTTTCATGGTTTAAAACACCCTTTCCTGTTTTATTTTTTATAAATTATAAGCTACGAAACACGAAAAATAAAAAAAAAAAATTTTTGTTTTATATGGACAAATAT
>CAJKHT010000144.1 GCA_905199755.1 uncultured Eubacteriales bacterium
CCAACAGAACCGCCGTCCATAGAAAATGAACTATCTCCAACAGAACCACCATTATTCGAATACGTATCATGTCCCATAGCTGCCCCTTTGCAATTTTCCCCGACCTGTGCATTATCTCCTGCAACAAATCCTCCGGCTTCTGTCTGCTTATCTGCCTTACTGTCGATTTTATCCCTTAAAGCCTTAGCAAGCTTATTTTCCGTAACCGAGCCGTCGGCATGGTCGATAACAGCAGATGAACTGTGCTTTTTCAGCATATTCAGAAAATCCGCAAATCCGCTGTCGGGATTGCTCCAATCCGTAATATTGTCAGCGTCAAGAGTATCATCAAACGGAATACATACCGTATTTGTGGTTATCATAACCCCCGTTTGAGTTATTGCCTTATTTTCCGCAATATTCGTTATGTCCTCAATACCTCCGCCGACAACAGCAATATTGCAGCTGCCTATCGGTACTCCGTTTGGGAATTGGCATGTATCATCTTCAAGAATACGTATAACGGGATTTTCCATATCCGTATTTTTAAATAACACCGCCTTTGTCATTCCGTCCCAGTCCGAGGAAATAAAGTTAAATTTGCAGGATAAATAATTCTGTGATTTTTCCACGGTTTTATTGTTGTCCGTGCGCACAAGCCTCTGATTTGTGACATCAAACGTTAAAATCATTCATTATACCCCCTTTGAAAGCTGCACTTCTACAACGACCTTATCATTGTCGGTATAGTGTATAGCGGCAGATATTACCTTTTCATAGCCTGTTATGGTTCTTTCGCATTCGTTATCGGTAATCTTAAATTCCGAAATATTGTTCTGTGAAAGCAAGGCATCTACTTCATTGCTTGAAGCGAAATCGCCCTTTATAACAAAGCTCATAAGCCAGCCGCTTGTATCACCTTTAAATGCCTTTTTCTCAATAGGGTTAAATACCTCATAAGATGTATTATCATTTTTAAATTTGATATTCATAAATTACCTCCGTTATTTCAGTTTATTCCACGCCCTTAACCGCTTCTTCTTTACTTGTGTCATAATAAATTTTTCTGCCGTCACCTGTAGTTTTGCTGCTCTTGGGCAATATTACAAAAGCATTTGTAAAGTCCCATATTCCCTCTGCATAAGCTCTTCCCGAATGACTGTTTATGTCTGAATAATATTCATTAGGCTTAGAGGAATTACCGTTTAGAAAATCATTTGCAACCGACAAAAAGTTATTTTTGTTTGCGTAAAATTTGGTAGCATGATGATGATACCCCGTATCTATGTCCTTGCTTAAAACATATGATGCACCAAAATGACAGCTTAATGAAGCAGGGGCGGCAGATATATTGGCTTTATAAAGCCCCAAATCGGCATAATCTGTCGTTGAAGCTGGTGTTGTTACGGCAAAATACGGTGAATTTTCGATTTCATAATTACCGTCATACAATTTATTGCAGGCAAGCGCACTTGTCTCTATTCTGTCGGCTGAAATTGTACCCGTTGTAATCAGATTTCCGTCTATCTGCACATTTCCGCTTAATTCAAATCCGTCTGCCGTTTGTTTAAACTGTGTCCGTATTTCTGCTCCCTGTTCCGATGTAGAAATCCATCCGCGCAGTGCATTATCATATACAAACCATTCTCCGTTATATAGACACATCATCAATTTTTGTTCATCTGTTGTATTCAATCTTGTAGGTTCTTCTTCGCTTTCAAAATAATCATGCGAATATTGCGAAACCGTAAACAAAATTGCATTTGCTTTTTGTTGGATAGATGAATTCATGCTTTTATAAATTGAACCGCCGCTTTTTAATTCATTTGAAATAACGGTTTTTATCTGCTCGGAATCAACCGTTATTTCCGCAATCTTTTCCTCAAGAGTATTACCCCATTCGTCAACCTCGGTTTTTGAAGCCTTTAGCAAAATTTGCTCCGCTGTCTGGCTTATTTCCGTCTGCATAGTGGTTAAATCGTTATCAACTCTTGTGTATATGCTTGATAATTCCTCCGCCGTGAGTCTGAGCTGTGATTTCATATTGTTTTTTTCGCGCACCCATGAAGAAGAAAAATTACTGTCGTCAAGGTTGTATATAACGTCCTCATACATTCGTTTAAGCTTAATTACCACGCTTTCAAGCTCGTAGACCTTGCTTCTCAGCTCCTTAAAATTCATTTTTTCAATATCTGTCTCATTCAAACAACTCACCGCCTTGCGTCTTATAAATTTCCATACTGTGAACACGAACATATCCCGTACCCTCAAAATGCAGCTTAAAGCCGTAATTTGCCGTCAGCTTCGGTTTTATGCGTATCGGGAATTTTCCGTGCCGTCCGTCCTTTGCGCTGTCAAAGAGTAAATGCGAACTGTCCGCATTATATGCTTCCTCGTCATACAAGCCGTATATTTTCATGGTGCTGCCGGATGGAATATACGCATATAACTGTATTTTCCTTATATGCTTAATATTTACCGTCTTTGTGCTTGACGAGGTAAGCGCCGTGGATAAATCCGTTTCAAAGCTCCACGGAATACTGTAATAGTCTTTCGTATCAAGCTTGTAAATCTTGCCGTCATCGGTAAGCATGTACATACCGCGCTGATTATGCGCAAAGTATAAAATATCGGATTCCGTTGTGCCATTTTCCCATTTGGGTAAATCCTGCCGTGACCACTGCCCTATAAATGTGTCATATACAAAGAAATATCCCTGCTGCCCCGAAACGCAGAATAAATAGTAATTTCGCCCGTCCGAACCCGATACCGCCATGTCGAACCTGTCAATGCCGAGATTATACCCGATATTTTTCGGATTTCCTCCGGTATAAACCTTTACTTCATCCTTTGATACGAATATCAGTTTTCCGTCAACCTCTTGTATTGAGCGGTTATCCATACACCCCTCGGAAAAAATATCCACCAAACGGAACGGGTTTTTATTGTTGTAGACCTCATGCATGAAATCATCTTTAAAGCATACAATGTGATTATCATATGCCGTAATTCCCGTAAAGCTTCCGTCCGCTTTGGTATTGCTCTGTGCCGCTGAACACCATGCGTTGCTTTCGTTGCTGTCCGAAACGGTATCCAAATTCAAGTTGATATTCCACTTATTTTAGGAAATTTAATAACTATTATATTTGATTATCAAA
>CAJKHT010000145.1 GCA_905199755.1 uncultured Eubacteriales bacterium
GATCCGATTCGCCGCGAGGTTGCAAGAGTGGCTCTCGAAAAACTGATTGTGGACGGCCGCATACATCCGGCAAGAATTGAAGAAACAGTTGAAAAAGCACGCAAAGAGGTTGAAGCGGTTATCAAGCAGGAGGGCGAAAGCGCCACCTTTGAAACAGGCGTTCACGGTCTGCACCCCGAGCTTATAAAGCTTTTGGGTAAGCTGAAGTTCAGAACAAGCTACGGTCAGAACGTACTGAAGCACAGTATTGAGGTATCTCATCTTGCAGGTGTTATGGCAGGCGAGCTGGGCTGCGATGTTACTTTGGCGAAACGTGCAGGCTTGCTCCATGACATAGGCAAGGCTGTAGACCATGAGGTCGAAGGCTCACATGTTACCATAGGTGCCGACATTGCCAAAAAGTTCCATGAGAACAAGGATGTCATTCATGCCATTATGGCTCACCACGGTGACGTTGAACCGCAGACGATTGTGGCTACTCTTGTTCAGGCGGCTGACGCTATTTCGGCGGCACGTCCGGGCGCAAGACGCGAAAATCTCGAAACCTACATCAAACGCCTGCAGAAGCTTGAGGAAATTGCCGATAGCTTTGACGGTGTTGAAAAATCCTTCGCTATACAGGCAGGCCGCGAAATCAGAATTATGGTTAAGCCGGAAAAAGTTTCCGATGACGGCATGGTTCTCGTTGCAAGGGATATTGTTAAACGCATAGAAAGCGAGCTTGAATATCCGGGTCAGATTAAAATAAGTCTTATCCGTGAAACAAGAACGGTTGACTATGCGAAGTAATGCAGCGTTTCCCAAGCGCTGATTAAAACGAAAATTGGGAGCGATACGGATTGAATTCCGATTCAATTATGATTATTTTGCGATAAAGGTAAAGTACATATTGCTTCGGTTTCAGCTTCTACCCTTTCCGTGACGCTCCTTTTTTTTGTACTTTATTGTGAAACGGAGATTATTATGAGAATACTTTGTATCGGTGATGTTGTGGGACGTATCGGCAGAGATATGCTCTTTCGGTATGCGGAGGATTTGAAATATCAAAAAAATATCGACCTGATTATTGCAAACGGAGAAAACTCCAGTCACGGCAGAGGTATAACCTACAGCACTTATAACGAAATGACCAGAGCCGGTGTGGAGGGCTTTACCATGGGCAATCATACATGGAATACAAAGGAGGCGGCTGTTATTCTCGAAAAGGAGGATAACATTATACGTCCCGCAAACTTCGGCAAAGACTGCCCGGGCAGAGGCTCGATGATTATTACCGCAAATAACGGCATTAAGGTCGGAATTGTCAACGTAATCGGCAGAACATATATGGAGCCATGTGATTCGCCGTTTGATGCGGCAGAGCGTGAGGTACAAAAGCTCAGCGAAAAGACAAAGATTATTATTGTTGATTTCCATGCCGAGGCAACGAGCGAAAAAGAAGCTATGGGTTACTTCATGGACGGAAAGGTCAGCGCTGTGTTTGGTACTCATACGCATGTTCAGACGGCTGACGATAAAATTCTTGAAAGCGGAACCGGTTATATAACCGACCTCGGTATGACGGGACCGGAGGAGTCCGTACTCGGCATGAATAAAAGCATTGTCGTGAAAAAATTTGTCACAGGCATGCCGCAAAAATTTGAAATTGCTCTCGGACGCGGGATTTTCTGCGGATGTATCTTTGACATTGACGCAGAAAACGGTAACTGCACCGGCACGGAGCGGATATACATTTACGAATAACGAGGGGGAAGTATATGGTTTTATCGTTGTACTGGGGTGATGATGAATTGCTGCGGATTGAAAAAACAGGGAATATATATATCAGTACCGCCTATGCGGAAAATATTATAAGAGCGCATAAAAAAGGTCTGCCGATGGGACTTCTCGCAGGTATTCCGATTGTATCCGCAGAACTGCCGGGCTTGATTATAAACAGAATTCCTTTGAATTACAGAACCGATGATGTCAAGCTGACGGAATTTGTTAAAAATACGGAATGCAGATATGTCACCGATAAATTTAATGTGAAAATAACCGAATGAACAATATTAGATGATTGTAAAATTAACAAAAATTAAGCAACAAAACAATCTTCTAAGAGAAAGAGGTTAGTTATGGAAAGAAAAACATAAAGTCAGGCAGCAAAATAAGGCGGTAACAAGGCCAGCCGAAAAATTTAATATGAGAATATTACGCTACTTGTGGGGCAATCCCTCATTTTGTGTAAACCTCAAATAAGGCTCCAAAATGATAATATAATCTAAGTGTTTTTCGTGGGCTGGAAGCCACATTTTGGCTTTCAGCCCTTAGATGTAATATAGCATGAAATTGCCGGCATGTCAAGGGCGCCCTCGTCAGAGGGCGTGCATTTACCCTTGATTTGTCGGTGATTTTATGCTATTGCGGCAATCTGTCGGCAAAGAATATTTCAAGCTGAGAATGAATTTGTCCCCAATCCTTACGCTTGCCCGTCCACTTTTTTGTAATGTCTATCATTGCAAGATAAAGCATTTTAAGCAGGCTGTCATCTGTCGGAAAAACGCTCTTGTTTTTCGTTACCTTGCGAAGCTGACGATTAAAACCTTCTATTGTATTTGTCGTGTAAATCAGCGTTCTGACTGCCTCCGGATACTTAAAATATGTCAATAAATTCGCCCAATTTGCTCGCCATGACATCGCAATTTTAGGATATTTACCGCTCCATTTCTCATCAAAGTTATCAAGTTCCGAAAGCGCCGTCTGCTCATCAACTGCTGCATAAACCTTCTTTAAATCTGCCATTAAAGCCTTGATGTCTTTGTATGATACAAATTTGGTTGTATTCCGTATCTGATGAATGATGCACTGCTGTATTTCGGTTTTCGGATATACCGCCTCAATCGCATTAGTGAAACCCGTCAAACCATCTATGCAAGCTAGTATGAGTCAATCCCAAATTTTGTGTAAAGTCTTTACGAAGCCTCCAAGATGTGGAGTGGTATAATATAAATAGAGTCAACAAACACCCAAAAATCTGATATAATAAATCAGAAAGAGGGAAAGAAAATGTCAA
>CAJKHT010000146.1 GCA_905199755.1 uncultured Eubacteriales bacterium
CCTTCATCAGTGGGAATGTATGTAATATCTCCAACCCACTTTTGGTTTGGCTTGTCAGCGTTGAAATCTCTCTTGAGAAGATTTGGCGAAACGGCATAATTATGATTGGAATTAGTGGTAACTTTAAATGCTTTTTTGCGTATCGAATGTATGTTGTGCAGCTTCATAAGTCGATGAACGGTATTTCGCGAACAAGGGCAAATCGGTTTAATCATTGCCACAAGTGCATCAAGACCTGCCGCAGGATACCTTTCATAAAATGATATTAAAATACGTAAAAGCATTTGTTCGTGTTGTTTGCGAACGGAAATACCACGATTTTTCCAAGCATAATAGCTGCTCCGAGAAATTTCAAGCAGCCGGCATAGTTTATCTACAGAGACCTCAGAGCAATGGATATCGACAAAACGATACTTATCTTCTATAGTTTCGAAAATATGCCGACGGATTTTTTTAATACATCAATAACCTCGTCTTTCTCGGCAAGCTGCTTGCGAAGAGCGCGGTTTTCAGCTTCAAGCTCACGCTGACGCTTGTCGTTGCGGTTTTGCCTGTCGGTTGCACCGGGCTGAAAACCGGCACGTTTGAGCCATGACTTAAGAGTGTCGATGCATATCCCGAGTTCGGCAGCAACCTCTTTGGAAGGGCGGCCTTGCTCGGTGACCATTTTAATTGCACCGCTTTTAAATGCCTCGTCATAGGATAAATGAACACAACATTTGAAAATGAGCTTCGCAAAGTCTTTGATAAGGTACCGAATCTTGAAAACAAAAAGTATGTCGGCAGAGCATTTTATGCAAGTATAGACAAAGATATAAAGCTAAAAGCTGAATTCATATCTACAGAAACGCACGAAAGATTTGATGCTATGAAAATCAGAGTTTTGCATAAGGATGAAGGAGAGCTTGACACCAATAATCTAAGGTTAAAGGAAATATGGGGAATGAAGCCGGTTAGGAGCGGAAATTTTCCAAACGGTGTTTCGCCGCATATGTGGATTTATAACGGTAAACTCGAATGGTACGCCTATGCTCCCGGCGTTGCTGATTATGTGAAACTTGCAGAGCAGATTACAGACTATGCGGAGGTCTTTCAGGACGAAGATATGCACATAGAAATGAACGGTATGAGTATGTAAGGGGTGATAAGATGAATGATAAAGAAAAATATCCGTTGCTTATAGGACGTTCGATGATAGGTAACAGGCGTTTGCATAATACAGCCGAGGCTGCGGACTTTATATGTATGAGTGCCGAATACGGTGATACAACCATTACTGATGTTAATGGTATAACGGTATTAACCACATACGGGATGTATATTGATAAAGCTGTAGACACGGAATACAGAGACGAACTGCTTAAAGCGCTGGAACCAAAACAGGAAGAATTGGTCGGTGCGGAAAACTGTCTGATAAACGGCGGAGAAAAGGAATATGCTCAAAATCTTGACCGAAGGGCAGAGGAATATCTCAAAACAGAAGCATATAAAAACGATTTTGCAGAGATAAGAGGGATATATAACCGGACACAGGAGAATAAATCCGATGAGGAAATCAAACAGATGGTAATCGGAAGATTTAAGACACAGTGTATCAAAGAGGACAATACCAAGCGGCATCAAAAGATAAAAGCTATGGTCAAGGAGTATCTTAACTCCGCTGAATTTGAAACGGATTTCAATACTGAAATTAACAATTATATAGCACGAGGAGAAGAAGTTCCGCCGGACAGACAAATTCGAGAAATGTTAAAGGAAGAGTGTTATAAGAGGTATCGGCGGGAAATGTTCTGTGAGGAAAACGGGCATAGCCGGCACGAAGTAAATCCCGATATTGAAAACGGCACAAGTGATATGGAATGCAACTGTTGCGGCGGAAGTCAAACAATACATTGGATGTAGAACGAGGAGGTGATGAAACTTGTTTGTTTTCGATTGGTTTCTGGACTGGATTTACGGCAAAGTAATGGGATTTATTCAGACATTTTTCACATACATAAGCGGTATGGGTGCGGAAATATTCGAATTGCCGTGGATACAGGCGGTAATAGAATTTTTCAGGCTGTTCGGCTGGTCAATGTATGTTGTGGCATTGGTTGTAGCAGTGTTTGATACGGCAATCGCCTGGCAGAACGGTCAAGGAAATATAAAGGATGCTGCGTTGGGAGCAATTAAAGGATTTATGGCAGTAAACCTATTTACTGTCGTGCCGATAGAGTTATATAAGCTGTCAATAGAGGTTCAAAATAGCCTCGGACAAGCAATGTCGGGGCTATACAGCGGTTCGCTTTCCGATTTGTCGGAGTTATCGTCAGCGCAGCTTTTGCCGTTCCAATCTGAAATAAATCCGTTTAATTTATTTACTATAATTGCTTTGGGCTATGCGGTAATAAAGGTGTTTTTTGCAAATATCAAGCGAGGCGGCATTATAATGACAAATATTGCGGTTGGAAGCCTGTATATATTCGGACTGACAAGAGGGCATTATGACGGTTTTGTGGATTGGTGCAAACAGGTGATAGCAATATGCGTTACGGCATTTCTGCAAAATTCGCTTTTGTTTGCCGGACTTCTGACATTCGGCGATCATATGCTTTTGGGACTCGGAATAATGCTTGCGGCAAATGAGGTGCCGAGGATAGCCGATCGGTTCGGTCTTGATACATCATCAAAAGTTAATATTATGAGTACATATTATGCAACGCGGGCAGCGGTACGCACAACACAGGCAGTAATGAAGGCTGTATCAAAATAACTGTGTTAAATTATACAAAAATTGTCGTAACCACTTGACAATATTTCGGTATCAATAACGTAAGCGACAAGACGATTGGTCATACGATGATACCGTGGAAGAAA
>CAJKHT010000147.1 GCA_905199755.1 uncultured Eubacteriales bacterium
TTAATTTATTATATAATAGATTTATAAAGAAAACCTTTGATATTTGATGAAATTTCTTTGAAATTTGATTATTTGGAGACGGATAATGAAAACTATACTGAAAGACATTACAGAATATATAGATTTTTTGCGCAGCCGCGGAATTTGTGTTATGCTGAGCTGCTTCGGGGATAATTTCGGCGACTGTCTGCCCGTACTTCTGGAATATGAGGTACACAGACTGCCGGTGTGCGCATATCTGAAATCAAACCCGGTTATGCGCGACAGGTGCATACGGAATAAGCGCATGCTGGAAAAGAAAAAAATACCGTGCACATATTATTCGCATTGCTATGCGGGAGTGGAGGAATATGTGTATCCGATAATATATGAAAATAAGCCTGTAATGCGTGTCAATATTTCAGGATATAGGGGGCAGATACCGAAATCGTTACAATGTGCGGAGCTGACGGGAAAACGCTGCTCTTCAAAATTCGGACAGCTGTATTCGAAGCTATCAACGGACGTACCCGAGGAAAGAGAAATAAATCGGATTATTCGTCCGCTTGAATATATGGTCTGTGAATTGTACCGCAAATGCCGCAGCTGCACACAAAATGACTCCGGGCAGAAAATTGTATTCAGAAAAGCGATTACATATATATACGAAAATTACACGCATAAAATTGAATGTGAGGATGTTGCAAAAGCAACGGGATATTCACAGGCACATCTGCGGCATATATTCAAGGAGGAGTGCGGAGTGTCGATTATGGAGTATGTAAATGATGTGCGCATGTCGCATGCGGCGGAAATGCTGAGAAATACAAGCTACGGAATAACGGATATTGCATTTTTCACAGGCTTTTCGGATTCAAACTATTTTTCCGCAGCATTCAGGAAAAAATACGGGGTTTCGCCCAAAATGTACAGAAAAGCGGACGGACTTTTGCATTAGTCCGTCCGCAGAGGAATTATCCCATAACCGCATTTTTAAAATATGCCGTTAAATCACGGTCATTCGGATTGATATTTCCGAGAGGATATTTCATGCCGAGCATTTCATATTTTGCTCCTGCCATACTGTTGTACTTTAAAAGCTCGGTGCGGCAGTTTCCGGCTATTTCCGATATTGCTGTTAAATTTTCCTCCGTATCGGTTAAGCCGGGGATAAGAGGAACACGAAAAACAAAATTCTTGCCGGAGGTTTTTAAATATTCTATATTTTTCAGTATTTTCTCATTGCTGACACCGGTATATTCGATGTGCTTTTTTGTATCTGCTATTTTTATGTCCTGCATGATGAAATCAATGTTTTCCGTTACCCGTTTATAGGTGTCGGAGTCGGTAAAGCCGCTTGTCTGGATTGCGGTGTGCAGATTATTCAGTCTTTTTATTACATCGCATACAAAATCCGCATGCAGCATAGGCTCTCCGCCGGAGAATGTAACTCCGCCGTCCATCATGCTTAAAACCTCGGCGTTTTTATTAAGCTTTTGTGCAAGCTCCTCAGAGCTTATTTGTCTGCCCGATACGGCAAGGCAGCCGTTGGCGCATGCATGTATGCATCTGCCGAACGGCTTGCACTCCTCATGTGAACAAGGCTTGCGGCACATTCCGCAGTGTGTGCATAAATTTTCCTTGTACATAAGCTGCGGCAAGCGTGAAAGTCCCTCCGGATTGTGGCACCATCTGCACCGCAGAGGACAGCCTTTTAAAAAGACAGTTATCCGTGCACCGGGACCGTCGTGCACTGCAAATTCTTTTATATCAAAAATTGTTCCGTACATTATATATCACCGTTATACCGAATATTGCTGACGGCGCATTACATGATCCTGATATTCCTTGTCAAGCTCAACAAAATATGCACTCCAGCCCCATATTCTTACCACAAGCTGCCGATGTGCCTCGGGGTGCAGCTGCGCATCCTTCATCAGCTGGGTATTTACGGCATTGAGCTGCAGCTGATGTCCGCCCATGTCAATGTAAGCCTTTACAAGCGCGGCAACCTTTTTTATGCTTTCTTCTCCTTCAAACATGGATGAAGCAAATTCCAGAGTAAGCGGTCCTCCGTTTACCGCATTTGCAAAATGCGGCTTTGTAAATGATTTGATTACAGATACGGGGCCGTTTATTTTGGCAAAAAGACTCGGTGAAAAGTTTGTTCCGAAAGGCTCGCCTTTTCGTCTGCCGTCGGGCGATGCGCCGATTTCGTTTGCGTGCCACAGATAATACATTGCCGAGCCTGTTCCGGCACGGTAAATTCCGCCGCGGCAGTTTGTTCTGCCCTTAAGGCTGTCGGAAAAAGCATCAAGGAGCATAACTGCATGCTTGTCGGCAAAATCGTCATCATTTCCCATTTTGGGCGCTTCATACCTCAATATTGGCAAAATCTCGCTGTGCTTTGAAAAATCGCTGTCAACGGCTTCGATTAAAGCCTGCTTTGATATGCTTTTTTCGTTATATACGTATTTCTCTATTGCGGCAAGTGAATCCGCTCCTGTTGCAATACCCGTTCCGTGTATGCCGAAATTATTGTACTTTGCTCCGTTATATACTCCGCCGTCGATAAGACAGTTCATAAACGGTGAGGGAACAAACCATAAGTCCTTTATACTGCCGCATATTTTGTCACATTCATTGTTTATTTCATTTTTAATGCATGATACAAATTCGTCAAATATTCCGCAGCTTTGCAGGTCCCGGTGCAGACACACGTCAACTACCTTAGGAAATGACAGTGCCGCTATGTTGGCAACGTCGGCACCCTTTTTTGGAATTATAAATTCCCAGCATGCCGCAACCGCATAGTCGCGCGCATCTTTAAGGTCATAACCGAGCTTTGTAAGACCATCGATTACCACATCATCATTTG
>CAJKHT010000148.1 GCA_905199755.1 uncultured Eubacteriales bacterium
TTGTAATAGAACTGTTAACCATTATTTGCACTCTCCATTTCCTTTAATGCCGCTTTTGCTTCTTTTTCGGTTTTGTACCATTCTAACCCGATTTTATTTTCGTGGTCAAGCATAATAGTTCCATAACCAAAATACATCTCATTTCTGCCAAATATATCTTGCCATAGTTGCTGTAATGCACTCTGTCGATAATGATAGGAATAATATCACCCCTTGATATTGCGTACACTATGTCACCAAGTTTAATAGGCAGTACAATCGCACCACGTCTAAGAAGATAACCAGCAATATCTGATATTTCATTCTCATACCAATCATCATCTAAAATCCTTTCCATTATCGGCTTACATTCCGAAAGCAGTTCAACTAATCTTTCATGCTCAGTCATTTGCAATCGTGCAGCTTTAATATCAATCACAATTCCTACGCAAAACAGCTCATCACCGTCAAAAATGTTAAATTCCTCATGTGGCATATCTGTTTCATAAAACCATGAACACTCTTTATCAGGTGGACAATATACTGCGTCTATCGGTTTTGGCAATCCCTTAGCTCTAATTATACCTCCGTCATAGCAGTCGATTTCATCATGAACCGCTCCACGCAGCTCACAATTATCATCGGAATATCCGAACACAACCACGAATCCGTTTTCGGAAGCTGTTTTTTCTTCATCTTCTGTCATTTCGTCCATGTACTGTCTGCCATCAAGCATTTTTGCAAAATCTTTTATATCCATAATATCAATCCTTTCATAATTCAATTTGTTCACATTTCATCGGCTGATAATCGCCGTATACAACTTTGTTTTTCTTACGTCTTGGTTGGTATTGCTTGCCTGTAATAACATCTCCGACAGGTGTGTAAGCGTAATCCTTGCAGCTGTTAATCCGCTTAATTTTGCTTTCGGTCATAAGTTGTTGTTTTTCACTGCAATAATAGCCGCAATCAACTTCACAGCACCAAGCACAATATCGGCAATATTTCATAACATCACCCTCCCACATCATTTCCGTACACTCACGAAAATGATTTTGCCTGCCTTACGGGCATATCATCAATAACCTTTATAATCGACTCTTTCATATCACTGGCGAATATTCCTGCCGTATAAATGTTAGATATTCTCTCTAACAACTCATTTTTGCTTATTAATTCATCATTCATTTTCTTGTTCCTCCGTATTCCGTACACGCTTATTAAAATATTCCATAGCTTTTGACGGAGTGGCACTACATTCGTCATTATCAAAAGATACCGTTGCATGGCAGCTTTTGCATTTGAAGAACCAAAACGGCACTCCTGTTATTCCGTGCGATACATATACATTCCCACCACAGAACGGGCAGGGGGCTATTCTTTTACTCATCTTTCTTCCTCCGTCATTTCTTTCACAAGGTTGTCAATATCTTCAACATACACAGTTTCTTTGCCGTTTAACGACAAATTATCTGCAAAACTATACCTTTTCAACCGTTTCGCAAAATCCTTTATTGCCTCGGATTTTATTATTTTTCTTGCCGTATTTATATCCTTACATTTCTTTTTAAGCAGTAAGATGTTTCGTTTTTTTAACCTCTCAATCTCTGCCTTTTGGCGGTTGATGAGGTCAAGAACATCTTCTCGCAAATTATTCGTGCATTGTGGATATTTTTCAACATACGGACATTCTATACAATCATCTGTAAGGTATCCTTTACAACTAATATCCAAAGCCTTTATAATTTCATTGTCTGTCATTTCAACCACTTCCGTAGGAATGTTGTTTAATTTCCCAATTTGATCATCTTCTTCAAGCAGTTTTACAATTTTCAATGCAATCCGCCTTGAATTGAGAATCAGCTTTAATTCACCGTTTTCATATACACCATAATCGCAAACTACATCACGCACTTCGTATTTCATTCTTTTACCTCCAATAATTCAGGATTGTCGTGGATGTTGCCGATTACTTCAATTTCGTCACACACAGATAGATTTGCGTTATGTGTTGCCTTTTCTCCATATGCTCCAACTGCAACATTCCACCAAAATTCAAATCCAGCCGTTTTATGATTAAATAAAATTTTTCCGATGCGACTATTTCCAAATCTTTTAAATTTAGCAATATCCCCCTCAAATATCAACTTGCCGTTTTTGTCTTTCAACCCTGTGCATTGTCCGACTGTTTCGGGGATAACTTCATGACAATCAGGATAATATGTGCCACAATCTGTTTCGGCATAGCCTGTATATATAAAATGACGGTCCACATTAAGGCAAACATAATACCCCTCAACCCATTCGCCGTTACCTACTCTTTTTCCTCTGAATAAATATCTGTCATTCATTTGCCGCACCGCCTTTCAATGCTTGTTCTGCTTCTTCTTTGGTTAAGTAAAAATTCTCCTTAGTCCTCCTTAAATAATAGATACCATTTCCGCCATTAATCCACAACTCAGAAACTCCTTTTGGAGTTATAACAATTCCTTCAATTGTTCCACTCCTAATTGGTCTTATACCATTATAAATACCGCCTATGTAATATACCGTCTGTCCAATCTTAACTGGCGGTACAATCACACCGTTTTCAAGTAAGTAATCGGCTTCTCTATGAGTAAAACAAATTCCGTTACGACTGCAATTTGAGCAATCCTCATCTTTGCAATGACAATTTTGTTTTAACAATTCCACTAATCTTTCTCTCTCACTCATGTTCTTCTACTTCCTCAACATAACACCAGCTTTGCGGCGGTCTTGTCAGCTTATACGTTCCGTCACACGAGTATTCCCCGGCTTTACAATAAAAGTAATGTTCGCATTTATGGCATTGCCTAAATT
>CAJKHT010000149.1 GCA_905199755.1 uncultured Eubacteriales bacterium
CTCTTTACCTTTTAGATTTTTGCCCATTTATCGGACTCCTTTCTTATCTCAAAAAAGAGTCCAACGCAACTATATATTATAGCATAAGGACTTTGCTTTTTCAATCTCAACAGGAATTTTTTGTAGTGGTTGTTGATAGAAGTTCTATATAATTAACTCTCATCGAATATATTCTTCAAATTCACGTCGCTTTCTTTGTCAAGGAGCAGAAAAGGCAGGATAGCACCGCGTTGATCGTCCGGCTTTTTCCTATTTATAAGTATATCCCAAAAGAGCCAATGGACTACAATTTCTCATAGTTCATCGGCTCTGTGACTGTGTGTCAGGCTCTTTGATAACTATTTTTTCTTATTGTTCTTCCATATTTTGTATATAACATTGGAAACAGGAAGTAAAACACATATAGCTACAAACCAACCTGGAAAATGTGGCATAATCTCAATCCTCCTTATCTTATACAAGATTGAATATAGCCGCTGCAATGCAGATGGCAGCAACGATAAATGATACAATAATTCGTAAAATAGAAAAACCATATAATTTTTCCGGATTTTGCGTGTCATAACGCACGGTAACGGTTGTTCCAATCTGTGACGCCATTGGTACTTGTATGCAGTTTTGGGACTGATACGTTCTTCCATTCACTTTATACGAAACGGTCGCCCATTTTGAATTACGAAATTTTGAGTTTTCTGGATTTATGGTTTTGAAAGAAATAATCGTACCGACGGTTTGTGCCGTTTTGTTTCCTTTAAAAAAAAATTGAATACAGTTTATCAATCCAAAACACGATGCTATCACAGCAATGACATAAAGAAAAATAGTATCTCTATCCATAGTCCCACCTTCTTTCTTTATCACGACAAGTCTGCTTTATCGTAAATCTTTATAGACAAAGATGCTGATATTGCTAAAATCGCAAAACCAATAAGGACAATACCGCCATAAACAAGGTATGGCGAAAACATAGAGAGGAAGTTCAAGTTTAGACTTCCCGCTCTCATAAGCAGTGGCAGGATAAATGGCGAAGCCACAATAATCGCCCTAAAGGCAAAATTTGTTTTTTCATATCCAAACTTATACTGTATTGGCAAATAAATACCGATAAAAACAGATACTATAAGAAACATAAATGCAAACAGCTTTATATCTGATGTTCCTAATTCGGGCATAAACAAGGTTTCAAGTTCAAAAACGATACAACAGATTGCATATATAGCCATGCAAAAAATGTATTTTGATGAAACTATTGCTTTCCGTGAAAATGGTGTGGCACATAGTAATGTCACAGCTTTTGGAAATTGATACTCTTTTAGGGATACATATTGTAACAGTATGAAAACGCCAAAAATGACAGAAAGAATAAATCCGAAAACTCCCGTAAACTCCGGTGTCCGCCAACGCATGACAGGTGGGATAAGTGCAATAACTACAAGCATAATCAGCACATATTTTTTTACAATCAGAAAATCCTTTTTTAGTAGGGCGAACAACATCATTTTTCACCTCCGATATTTCCAAGCATAATATCCTCAATCGTCGGACGCTCAACCATAATGTTGGGAATATAAGACCGTACTTCGGATATTTGCTTTGTAATTCCTGTAAATCCAAAATCAGTTTCCGATATAGATAAAAAAAGCTTGCGAGCATCAGTTGTTAAAGCTCCGCTATCACCTTTGACAATCCGATATGTGTCAAGCAAGGTATCCTTTTCCTCTCGAAAGACGATACGCCCGTTATCAATCATAATGAGCATATCGGCAATCTTATCAAGGTCAGAGGTGATATGTGTCGAAAAGAAAACACCTTTGCCGCCATTTTCCATGTACTCAGTTAAGATTTTCAAAAGCTGCCCCCTAACTAAAGGGTCAAGTCCGCTTGTCGGCTCATCCATAATCAAAAGTTCTGCGTTATGAGAAAGAGCTAAAGCAAGAGAATACTTCATTTTCATACCTTTGGAAAGGCTATTGATTTTTTGCTTTGGGTCAAGCGAAAACATATCCATGTACCGCTTAAAATCCTGTTCAGACCATGAAGTGTACGCAGATGAAATAATTCCTTTCATTTCACCGAGCGAAAGTTCTTCGTAAAATCCCCCACCGTCTAAAACTATACCAATACGGTCTTTGATTTCTCTTTCATTCTTATCTATGTCAAGACCGAAAAACTGAATTTTGCCGGATAGCTTGTTCGTCAGACCTAAAAGCGTCCGCAGCGTTGTTGTTTTACCTGCGCCATTGACACCAATAAAACCTGTGATACACCCCTCTGGCAAAGAGAATGTCACATCTTTCAAAGAAAAATCGCCATACGACTTATTTAAACCGCTGACTGTCAAAATATCGTTCATTTCAATCCTCCTCGTAAAGAATATCCATCATGGAATTAAGTTCTTCCTTACTGATTTTCAGTGATTTTGCTGTTTGTATCATATCCGCCATTTTTTGTTCTACAAGCCGTCGTTTGGAGTCGCGGAGTAATTCAAGATTGCTTGTAGATACAAATGTCCCAATTCCTACTTGACTTACAATAAATCCCTCCTGTTCTAACTCCTCATATACCCGTCGAATTGTTAAGACGCTCACTTTCAAATCATTAGCAAAAGCCCGAATAGAGGGAAGTGCGTCCCCTTCAACCAATTCTTCTTTTAATATGGCGTCCTTAATCTGGTCTTTTATCTGTTGGTATAAGGGAGTGTCAGAAGTATTTGA
>CAJKHT010000150.1 GCA_905199755.1 uncultured Eubacteriales bacterium
TTGAATTTTGATTTTCTATTTTTTTGGTTCACATGTATTATATCAATACATTTTAGGTGATTTCAGAAAATTCGGTGTTTTGCACTATGAAAATGTTTGTGAATTTTTTCGTTTTTCTTAAATGCGGAAAAATAAGTAGAAAGTTTTCAACCTTTATGATATGATTTAGGTGACAAATCCAAACATACAAAAAGTGTTGTATGCTATAAAAGACTTATTTATCTGTATGAGTCAAAACGAGAAAGGAGTTGTGCATAATGAAAAGCACAAAAATCACGCCATTGTATGAGTGTCTTTCCCGTGATGACGAGCTGCAAGGCGAAAGCAACAGTATCACAAACCAAAAGAAACTGCTTGAAGATTATGCAAAGCGAAACGGCTACACCAATATAGTCCATTTTACCGACGACGGTGTGTCGGGACTTCGTTTAGTTGAGGTGTGATATCTGTCCGCAAAATCAATAACAGCCTCCATCTTGTCAAGTTCATTGTTTTTTTCTGCCCTTTCAACTGCGCGAAGCACATTATTTGCCGCATACAGATTTTCGCTTGCTGTAATATCCTGTATTCTTTCAAACCACAGATTATCCGTTTCTTTATCCTCTAACTTGATACTGCATTCATCAGTATTTGTTGCTCCGAGTCTTTTCAGCGCTTTTTTTATCGTAAGTTCATGCGTCGGCAAATACAGATATTCTGTTCTGTCTTCTTTTTTCAGCTCAGCAAAAATCCTGCATTGGTCATAAAGGTATTCCGGGAAATTATGCCCGTCATATTCATTTATGAACTTCGCTCCCTCGTGTTCAAACAGCATTCCTTTTTCAGTCACTTTACCCTTTCCGGAATGAATAAGCTCCCTTCCTATTTTAGCGAGATCAGTATTTTCCATCTCACCGGGATTCCAACCGATATGCACTGCCTTAAAATGAGTCCTTCCGATGCTCTCCATACTGCTCATATCCTGCACAAGCGTGTAGTTATATGTGTTATATGTAATATTTATCATTTCCACAACACTTCGCGGCTCTCTCGTTTCGCACACGGCTTCAAAAATATTTAATTCGTTCTTATCAAAACTGTCAAGGCATTTCGCAAGAAAGTTCAGTTCATCGACATCGGCAAAATCAGTTACAAGCCATTTTAATGCGGCATAGTTCGTTCCTATCACATACTGACTCGTTTTTAACTTATTCTTCACCCCCAACTCATCAAACTTTGACGACAAATATTCCTCATTGCAAGGGAATTCTATGGTTGTTTGATTTTCCTCAAATCTAAAATCAACGGTAAACATTTAACTCACCCTTTCGCTACATTTTTTGTTCTTGCTGCTGATCCTGCTCATCAAGTGTTGTCAGCCGTTTATCAAAATCGGGAATACTTTCTTTTAGTTTTTCCTTCACATCGGCAAGTATATTTTCAACATCGCTGCTTAATTCAAATCCGGCAGACAATGTATCTTCAACACATCTGTATAATTCAAACCATTCATCAGCAGAGAATATTTGATTTTCAGGCAATAACTCTGATCGTTTTACAAAATCCTCTTTTGCTCTTTCGTAATCTTCATAATAGTGTCCGTGATCTAAACTGTTGTTTTTACAGTCCCAAGTCACAAATTCAAAGCTGCCGTTACTATGCTCCGTTCCGGCAAGAACAACATCATTATACTCCAGCAATTTTTTGTATACAGCTTTGAAAGTCTGCGCCATTTGGAATTGTAGCCGCGGCTGTGTGCGCTTTCCCTTTGATAGAGGGGAGCGTGCTTTGTGCAGTACATATCACTTGTCAGTTCCGGGCATCCGGGATGCCGGCAAGGTTTTAACGGTTTCATCGGCATTCTTACCACCTCATCCTTTCGGAGTGATTTTTTTATTTTTCTGTCGATTATATAATATCACAAAGTTAAAGCGGTTGCAATAAGGAACTGTATGGAACTAAGCGGAACTACATGGTCTTTTTTTATTTTTTTAATAATTCCTCCAGTTTAATCAGACCTTTAGCATGCAGCTTTCGTATGTAACGTTCTGAAAAACAAATATCCTTAGCAATCATTTTCCATGTTTTATTTTCGGCATACCTCAACCAAAGTATTCTCTTTTGCGTTTCATCTTCAAGCTTGTCCAGCTGTTCCCATACTTCTGCTTTTAAATCCACCAGTCTGCTCTCTTCATTTTCAATCTGCCGTTCAAGGTCAATAACCTTTACCAGGATTTTTCAAGCGGATTATTATCTCTCGTTTGCTGCACGGCATCTCCCGAATATTTTACGGATGTATTCATCGCAACGTCTCTCAATGTTCTGCATCGCTGCCGCTTTCTTTTAATCTCATCATCAAGCTGTGAAATACTTTTTAAATATTCTTTAGCAGTCATGATAATCCCTCCGTTTCGTTCAATATATTTTTTACATCGTCCAGACTTCTGACCACCACAGCCGTTCCGCCGGCACGGTTAATGTTTCTCAGCTGAACTTCCTGCAACGCTGTGGTTCTGCCTTTGTCGGTTTTAACCTCAAATCCTATGAAATGCCCGTGATAACAGCAGAT
>CAJKHT010000151.1 GCA_905199755.1 uncultured Eubacteriales bacterium
GCGGGGGCCGGATTTGAACCAACGACCTTCGGGTTATGAGCCCGACGAGCTACCGAACTGCTCTACCCCGCGATATAAATTATAATTTAATCACAATACTTATATAGTATATCACACGTTTTATCTTTTGTCAAGACTTTTTTTGATTTTTATATGATTTTTTTGTAGGTTTGTCAATGGCAGGTGACCGATTCGGCATAAAAACCACAGCTCTTGCACATTCCTAAAACTATGCAAGAGCCGTGGTTCATAATATTATTTTAGGTCAACGATAATCGCATTATCAAAATCAAGAGTAAAATCATCATATGTAAACGTGCCTATTCGGGATACTCTTTCCGAAAGACTTTCTGCCTTAACATCAGCCGGCAAACCGTAGCGCTTGTGTCCACTGTCATCGTATTCCTCATATACATATCTTGCGGTATAGCTGTTTTGCATGTAGTTTACGTCTACGTAATGTACCCATTTATTAGAATTATCCTGCCATATATCATCTCCGTTATCATCTGTTATAAGAAATTCGGGATCATCCATAGCAAATCCGTCTTTATAGTAATCAATATCCACCTCTCCGTCCTTGATTCTGATTCCCGTAATGACAATTTTTCCGTAATCGCTTATTTTATATTCAACAGGATATTCACCCACAGCTTTATAAATCTTACCGCATTCTCCGACATTCGGAATGTTTTTCACGGGAACTACTTTCAAGCATTTTATGTTTTTATCGGTTTTAAGAAATTCAAATGAATTGACCGAAATCCCCGATGCATTCCACGACATTCCTTTATTAAGCAAATCAAGGCACTTATCGTTTTCGTCAAACAGTGCAAAATTATTTATATCCGATAAAACCTTATCTGCCGCACCGTCATCAAGCCCCGTACAGTCGGATTTAATAACCAACTGATTTCCGAACGGAGAAAATACAGCCCTTTCAAGTACATTATGCGGATTTTGCAGAGGTATATTGATATTCTTTGTCACGCTGTCAATATGCACGGCTGATTTGTCAAGCTCGGCAAAAAGATACATAATTTCCGATTTTTCACTTTCCGTAACGGTTTCGGCTTTATTTCCGTATATCTTCTCAAATGCGGCAGGCTCACGGTCCGCACCGCTTGAGTCGGCGGCATTTGCAAATATTTCAAGTTTGAATTTATCCGAAATATCGGCTGATGATATATTATATTTTCTTACCCCTTTATAGGTACTCTCATCAGCAAAATATCCGTTATCCGTCCTGCCGTCCTCACGCAAACGCTGACTGTTTATGACACACAGCATATCAAATGAAACATCCCGGGTAATATCCCATATTTCTTTACCGCTGTCATCGTTTTTATAAAACGGTCTGTCCTCCGATTTGAGCGTATAGAACACATGCACAAAATTATCATCTGCCGCCGCATTATCAAGTGTCAGGGTAAAACCGTCCTTGGTTACACTTTTACCTATTGATGTGTTAAATTCCGCCAGCTTCTCAATATCTGAAATCTCAGCTGCATTGTCATTTTGAAAATATGAAATAATATTTCCTATCCGCTCCCTTATCGTTTCGGAGGCAAATACCGTAGTAACGGTTATTGCACATATTGCCGCCGCTGCCATTATCGCTTTAATTCTTTTTCTTTTCATAATAATTACCCTTTCCTGCTTATCGGATTTAAGGATTGCACTCGTTTTGCGTTTAACCTTATCAGCATCAATATTCAGTTCCGCAATATTACTGTCATCAGCTTCCGTCAATCCAAGCTCCGAAAACAGATTTCTGTTATTTTTCATGATAATCCCTCCTCCGATAAAATTTGTTTAAGTTTTTTTCTGCCCCTTGCCAGTTTGGTTTTTACGGTTGAAATGTTCAAATTCAGTGTCCCGGCAATATGGCGCAGCTTTTCGCCGTATTTATAATATCTTACAAATATTTCACTGTCAGGCTCACCGAGCTGCATAACCGCTTTCCAGATCAGCATTGAAGTGTCATCCGTTATCACATGTTCCAAAGCCTCGTCATCGGAATATAACACAGTATCATCTATCCCGACAGTATCGGCAGTTTTTTTGCGCAGCTTCATTGCTGCCATATTTCTTACCGTTCCTGCCAGATAACTTCTTATACTTCCTTTTCCGAGGTCTAAGCTTTCAGCATTCTTCCAAAGTACCGCAAACGCATCGGATAAAATTTCCTCTGTATCTTCATGCGAAAGTCTGCCGCCGCAAAAATTAAACAATACAACGCTTATGTACGGAGTATACAGTTTCATTGCCGCCACGAGTGCACTTTGCTGCTTTTTCTTCAGTTTTTTTAATAAAGTGATTTCGTCTGACATAGTTTTCTTCCTTTATACCGTATAAATTAAAAGCTTTTAACCTTTACATATATATATTTGCGAAAAAGCACGAAAAGGTTTCATTATTTCTGAAAAATAATGGTTCTATTATAAATGTTGGGGTAAAATAAAAAGAGCATATTGACATCATGTTG
>CAJKHT010000152.1 GCA_905199755.1 uncultured Eubacteriales bacterium
ACAGGTTCCCGACTTTGAAGCTGCGGTCCGAGAGGCGGCCGAGAGCTTCTCGCTATCTCTATCGATAGATATTGTAGGATAAGTAAAATTGTATAACACTATACTTTACTGAAAGATTTTTTAACAATACGCAAAATTTTTCAGTAAATGAAAATATACAAAACTGTATGTTTTGGTAACGGTGATGCACAAGAATATACAATTATAATGTCCGAGGCAATCGCCGGACTGCCCTTGCACCTATACCGATACAAGGATGGCGGCGGCAAGGAAAAAGCCGTAGACCATCCGCTGTATTTGCTCTTGCATGACGAACCAAACCCCGAGATGAGTTCATTTGTGTTTCGTGAAACGCTTATGACTCATCTTTTATTATGGGGCAATGCCTATGCGCAGATTATCCGAAACGGCAAGGGTGAAGTGATTGCACTGTACCCTCTGATGCCGAATAAAATGACGGTTGACCGTGATGCGGACGGACACCTTTACTACAAATATATGAAATCCAACGAAGAAGCGCCGACTATGCCAAATTCAACGGTTATACTTCCACCAAGTGATGTTTTACATATACCCGGATTGGGATTTGACGGACTTGTCGGATACTCGCCGATTGCAATGGCGGGAAATTCAATCGGCATGGCGATTGCCTGTGAGGAATACGGTGCAAGGTTTTTCTCGAACGGAGCCGCACCGGGCGGTGTTTTGGAACATCCCGGCACTGTAAAGGAACCGCAGAAAATCCGTGACAGCTGGAACCGGTCATTTATGGGAACACAAAACTCGCACCGCATTGCCGTTTTGGAGGAAGGTATGAGATACACTCCGATCGGAATATCACCGAACGAGGCACAGTTTCTTGAAACACGAAAATTTCAGATAAACGAGATAGCTCGAATTTTCAGAGTACCGCCGCATATGGTCGGTGACCTTGAAAAATCGAGCTTTTCCAATATAGAACAGCAGTCGCTTGAATTTGTGAAATACACGCTTGACCCGTGGGTTTCACGGTGGGAGCAGTCCATGGTTCGCTCCCTTCTTCTGCCAGATGAGAAAAAAGTGTATTTTGTAAAATTCAATGTTGACGGACTGCTCCGTGGTGATTAGAAGTAAAATTAAAAACTTCAGATTGATTTTATAGCCGTTGCCTGTTGTAACGGCTTTTTATCTGCCGATATGCTGGTGTCGACAGTTACCACCATGATTTTCGGATATGTTTTGAGGATTTATTTTAGCGGTCACTTGATTGATGATTTTTAGTTTGAACTGTTACGTGTTTTTGTTGGTGGTGATAGACTTGCACCATATGCTATGATGAAAATTTTTATTTTCTATTGTATTTGTTGCAGATATGTAGTATAATATAAGTATGAAAGGAGCTGATACTATGCTGACAATCAAACAAATATCCAAAATTGTTTCCGAGATTGCACAGGAATATGATGTCAAAAAAATAACATTATTCGGCTCATATGCTGACGGTAAAAACACACCGCAAAGCGATATTGATTTACTCGTCGAGTTTAACAGTGAAAATGTATCGCTTCTGACGCTTGCTTCTTTAAAATACAGACTTGAAGAATTATTTGGTATTGACGTTGATATTATACATGCACCGCTTGACAAAGACGCAATGATTGTACCGCAAAGGACGGTTGAAATATATGCGGCATAGAGATAAAATTGCATTAGAAAAAATAGTAAGTGAAATATCAATTGCACTTGATATAATTTCGGATATTTCATTTGACAAATTTAATTCCGATGAAATAATAAAACGCGCAATTTGCATGACGGTTATCAATATCGGTGAACTTGTAAAAAGCTTGTCGGATGAATTAAGAGCCGAATATAAATCCGTTCCGTGGAAGTCAATTGCAGGTTTCAGGGACATTGCTGCGCATAAATATCAGACTTTGAAAATGGGAGATGTTTATAAGACTGTCAGCGAGGATTTTCCTGAATTAAAAGAAAATATACAGCAAATATTAAAAACGGCGGACGTGAAAATTACTGAGTAAAATTCATCTCCACCAAACATTTTAATATCCGAACACCTATTTTTCTACGGACTTGCTCTATGTCAGATTATACGGTTGTAGCGGATATGAAAGCACCGAGGAATTTTCCGCGGTGCTTTCGTTATTCATAGAATTTTCGTATTGCCTGTGTCAAGAGCTTTGACAAAACGGCACATTCTATATTACTTAAATCGGAATACGCTGAAACGCTTAAATCTGCCCTTTCTGCGAGTCTTTTATCGTATACACCAAAGTCTTGAATTAAGCTCCTCGTTAATTCTGAAAGCTCTGACTGATTACTGTGTGAAATAACATTATTGTCTGATTTCAAAACCTATAGCTTCTCTGATCTCGTATTGCTTGGCGGCAATATATTCATCATATAATTGTTG
>CAJKHT010000153.1 GCA_905199755.1 uncultured Eubacteriales bacterium
TATCTGGGAATAATAAGAAGTACTGCGGCGGCAAAAATCCAAATTAAGCCGATATTGCCGAGCCTTGTGAAAAACGGCATAACGGTATCGAGAAAACTGCAGCACAGATGTGCCTGTATAAAATCAAGTATTTTAAAATCCATATAAATTGCTCCTTTAAGTAATATCGGTATTATACAGTATTTGAGTGCGGAAATCAATATTATTGTAAAAAAAAATCATTTGAATAATAAAAAAACAGATTTGATGTCAAAGCATCAGGTCTGCTTTTTTATTGCGCCGAGACGGCGGTAAGTTATGCCCGAAAACGGCATAACTGCGTGCTTTCCAAAATTATGACGGTATATCGAAAAAAAGTGTATGTTGACTGTCGGACGGGGCATGGAGTAAGATATAGATATAAAAAAAGCCGCTGCGGATAAAAAAGATATGTTCGCCGGCATAGAAAGGAATGATTAAAAATATGCGTAAAAAAATTAAACTCATAGGCATTACGGCAGCATTGATATGTGCAGGTGCAATGTGTCCGGGCGGCTGCGGTAAAAAGACGGCTGACAACGGTACGGCGGACGGAGCAACACTGAGATACTGGATGAACATGACATCACATGCTTCAACCGTGTTTAAAAAACAGACGCAGGAGGGCATGATTAATTACATTACCAATGTGAGAGTCGAAAAGGCGGCAAATCTGTTAAGAACAACAAATCTCACGGTAAAGCAGATTGCGGCGGATACTGGTTATACAAGCGAAAGGACTTTTTCAAGAGCCTTTGTGAAGATAATGGGAGTAACTCCAGGTGCGTTCTGTGTGTAATTTAAGGGTAAAAAACAGAGTGAAATTTACATTTTTTAAGCTTTCAAGCTTAAATACAGCATTTATGCCATTGAACGGTCTGTGCCTTTTTAAACAGCCTCTTTGGTTATTCGCCGACTGTGTTCTGTATATCTTTCACGTTTACATCGCGCAGTGATGCACCCGTTTTTAGTGCAAGCGCGGCAGCGGTACCTGCAGCTTCGCCCGTTGCCATGGCAATCGGCATTACGCGAAAGTTTGAGTGGGCAAGGTGGCTTCCGCTTATGTTTCTGCCGGAAAGCAGCAGTCCGTCGATATTTTCGGGCAAAAGACAGCCGTATGGAATTGTATAGTCCTTTGGCTGCTCCCAATTATGCTGTATGCCGGTTGTGTCGAGACTTGCACCTGTCAGGTTATGAACATCAAAATTGAAGAATGCACGTTTAACAACCCAGTTATCATATTCCTTTGCCGTGAGTATGTCATCGGGAGTAAGCGACTGTACACCCTTAAAGTGACGTGTTTCTCTGATTCCCAAGAGATATGCGGAGCTCATAAGCCAGCAGTTTTCGTAGCCCGGAGCATATTCGCGGAGGAATTTAACAATAGGCTCGATTTGCGAGCGGCATACGTTAATGCCTTTTGTAAGGTCAGCTGCATTTGTACCGTCAATGTTTATGCAGTTTGTCATGTTACAGCAAACCGTTCCGGGAGTGGTCTGACGGTAAAGCAGCACATGTCCGGCAGGGAACGGGAGCAGCTCTTTTGCAAGTGCCTGCAGCTCGCCTTTTGGGGTTTCAACCTTTGTTTCGAATGAACCGGGGAAAACGGCTTTGTCATAATCGACACCGCCTACCTTGAACATAATAGTGCAGGGCTGCATTTTTCCGTCGGTTTCGCGTCCTTTGAAATACGGTACACCGGCAGCTGCGGCAACATCACCGTCACCTGTGGCATCAATAACGTATTTCGCCTTTATAAATCCGCGTCCGCTCTTGTTTTGAACAATAACTCCCGCAATGCGTCCGTTTTCGGTGACAGCATCACATACAAGTGTATAAAACAGCGTTTTTACGCCTGCTTCTTCTGCCATTTCGTCAAGAACGATTTTTAATACCTCTTGGTTTATGGTTATATCGGAACAACCATTTTTGTCATCATAGCCGAGTATGCGGCATTTTTCGTATGAACGCTTGTAAATTTCCGACAGTATTTTGCTTGAAGAGTGTCCCGTCCAATGTGACATCATTCCGGCAGTGGCTATTCCGCCGAGACAATCCAGCGCTTCAATTATCAGTACATCAGCACCCATGCGGCCTGCTCTTATTGCTGCTCCGACACCGGCAGGGCCTCCGCCGCACACAAGTACATCACAGGTCAGGAACTTCACGCGGTCCTGGTCATACTCGCCCAGCTCTGCGAGGAACTGCTCATGGGTCAGGTTTTCGCAGCCCAGAGACAGCACCAGAACGGCGGCAGCATTGGGGTGGCGGACCAGAGCGGCCAGCAGCTTGCGGGTCTGCGCATGGTCAT
>CAJKHT010000154.1 GCA_905199755.1 uncultured Eubacteriales bacterium
ATATAATACTGGTAATTGCATCTCTGTTCTTTTATGCATGGGGAGAACCGACATATGTTGTGCTTTTTATGATAAGCATACTGATGAATTATATTCTCGGACGTATAATAGATGCCAATTACGGGAGCACGGGTGCAAGGATAGGCTTTATAACCGCGCTGGTGATAGACTTGGGAATGCTTGCGGTGTTTAAATATGCAGGCTTTTTGGTAAGCAATGTAAATGCACTTTTGCATGTCAATATTCCCGATCCGGGTATACGTCTGCCGCTGGGAATATCATTTTATACGTTTCAGATGCTGTCGTATATAATAGATGTATATAAGGGCGAAACGAGAGTACAGCGTTCCGTTATACGCTTTGCGGCATATGTATCTATGTTTCCGCAGCTTGTTGCGGGACCTATTGTGCGTTATACGGATATAAGCCGTGAGCTTGTGTCGAGAAGTGTAAGCATGCGTGATTTTGCAGAGGGAGCGAAGCGATTTTCGTCGGGCTTGTGCAAAAAGGTTATTATAGCAAACTATGCCGGAAATGCAGCATCGCTGCTGCTCGATGCTCCGCGGCTGAGTACTGCTTCTGCATGGCTGGGAATAGCATTGTATGCATTTCAGATTTATTTTGACTTTTCAAGTTATTCGGATATGGCAATAGGCTTGGGCAGAATGTTTGGTTTTCACTTCTGCGAAAACTTCAATTATCCGTACATTTCAAGGAGTATAACGGATTTTTGGCGCAGATGGCATATATCGTTAAGCACGTTTTTCAGAGATTATGTATATATACCTCTCGGAGGAAACAGATATAAGGCTTCGCGCAATTTATTTATTGTATGGATGCTTACGGGCTTGTGGCACGGAGCGAGCTGGAATTTTATATTCTGGGGATTGTTTTACGGAATTATGCTGTTTGTCGAAAAACATTCCTTTAAAAGCTTTCTGCAAAAGCTTCCTCCTCCGTTTTGCTATGTATATACGCTGTTCATTGTACTTTTTGGGTGGGCATTGTTTTATTATACGGACATGTCATCGCTCACACGGTGGATTTCAAGTGCATTCGGACTGTCGGGAGCATTGTATGACCTTTCCTCCGTTACGGTATTTTACGGAAATCTGTGGCTGATTGCGGTGTGTGTTTTGGCATCTACGCCGCTGCCGAGACTGTTTTTCAATGCACTGTGCCACAAAAGCAAGGTGTTTGCGGCGGTTTGCGAACCGTTATTCACCGCAGCGGGAATTATAGTATGCTTTATATTGCTTATAGGACAAACATATAATCCGTTTTTGTATTTCAGATTTTAAAAGCGGATGAAGAAAGGAGGCAGCAATGAAAAACGGAATAACGGCAATTGCTTTTTCTTTGGCGGCAGTGCTGTGTACAGCGATGTTCTTGCTGCCTGCCGATAAGGAAAGCGTTTACAGTGAAAACAGAACCCCGGCAGAAATTCTGCCGGCAACCGAGGAAAATTTGAAATCGGGAAAATGGGCGGAAAGCTTTGAGAATTATTTGGGTGATAATGTGGGCTTTCGCTCCGAACTTACAAAAGCCTCGGACGCAATCGAAAATCTCAGAGGAATCGACAGCGGATTGGGGAAGATAGTCTCGGTAAATAAGGATATAGGTACCGCGACCGTTCAAAAATCAAGTCTGCTTGTGGCGGACGGCGCTGTTATGGAAATGTTTGTAAAGAATGAAGCCGCTGAGAAAAAATACGTTGATATGATTAATTATCTGGCGGAAAAACTTACAGGCATTAAAGTTTACAGCATGATAATACCGACGCAGCTGGAATTTCGCGAGCCGGTATATGCAAATTTGCAGGACAGTCAGAAAAAGACGATAGATGATATATATTCACGTCTTAACAGCGGCGTGACGGCGGTGAACATATATGATACACTTGCCGCACATACGGACGAATATATATATTTTCGCACCGACCATCATTGGACTGCACGGGGAGCATATTACGGCTGCAATGCTTTTTTGGAGGCTTCGGGCGGTAATCGGACTGTTGATATCGGCGAGCCGAAAAAAAATGAAATACGGAATTTCTACGGTTATCTTTCAAAGCAGGCACCGGGCAGCGATGTTAATGCCGATACTATAGAATGGTATGAGACCGATGCGGACAGCGATATTGAAATAGTAAACAGCGGAATAAAGGACGGTAAAAAAACAGAATATAAGGGTACGCTGTTTGACCGTGATAAAAAGAATTACAGCTTGTTTATGTCGGGAGATCAGCCGTTTTCGGTTATAACCAATCACAGTGTGCAGAGCGGAAAAACAATAATGATTTTAAAGGATTCATATGCGAATGCCTT
>CAJKHT010000155.1 GCA_905199755.1 uncultured Eubacteriales bacterium
ATGTATTTATTACAGTAATGATACAAGAAAACATAAAATAATCCCTTTTCCGATAGCTTTTACCATTGGAAAAGGGATTATTCAAATGTTTTTTATTTGCCGTATTCGTCATGCATTATCCGCGCTTTGATGTAGCTTTCAAGCATATCTGCGGTGTCTTCTATTCCCAATCTGCTGCTGTTTACCGAAATATCGTAATTTCTCGAATCGCCCCATTTGATATTACAGTAATAATTGTGATATGTTTTTCTCTGCTTATCCTGATAATTAAGCATAATATCAGCCTCAATTTCGGAAATGCCTTTTATATCCATTATTCTTTTTATTTTGCAGGCTTTATCCGCAAGAACAAAGATAGTAATCACACCGGGATAGCCTTTAAGTATTGTTTCCGAGCAACGTCCCACAACCACAAACGACTCTCCGAGCTCTGCACGTTCTCTGAGGTACTTAAACTGCATATTTGCAATATTTTCTTCGGGTGAATTGCTGTAGCCGCGTATAGTTCTCGAAAAGAGACGATTTTTGGGGATTTCGTCATATTTTTCAAGTTCTTCGGGACTGATTTCCTTATCTGTGGCAATTTTTCTCAACAGATTTGAGTCATACAGCGGAAGATGGAATTTCTTTGCCAGCGTCTCCGCAATAACATGTCCGCCGCTTCCGAATTCACGTCCCACTGTGATAATTAATTGTTCTGACATAATGCTCCTCCTTTGATTATTTTATATTTCCGCTGCCGTTTACATATATTTCACAAAAATGCATGCGGTTGAAATCACCAATACAATTACCGTCGCCGGCGCCATATATTTGCAGTACTTGCCCCAGCCTATGACATAGCCTTCCCTTGCCGCAACCGATGTTCCGACAACATTCGCGGACGCTCCTATCGGAGTGGCGCTTCCGCCGATGTCCGTTCCGATTGAAAGAGACCATGCAAGTGTCTTTAAATCCACACCCGACGATGCCGAAAGAGCATCTATAACAGGTATCATTGTCGCTGCAAAAGGTATATTATCCACAAATGCGCTTGCTATTGCGGATGCCCATATTATTATTGCCACCATAAGCTTTGCGTTTCCGCCGCTTATCGCACTTATCGCACCGGCAATAACATTCAGAAATCCTGTCTGCTCCAGTCCGCCGACCACAACAAACAGCCCTACAAAGAACAGCAGCGTTTTATAGTCTACTTTCTTCACTATCTCTCCGATATGCTTTGGTGCTGCAATAATTGTTACAACAGCTATGAAAAGACCTATCGTTGCAACGGTAAGTCCGGTCATTGCATGGGTTATCAGCAGAACAACTGCACAAAGGAAAATAATCCAGCTGATTACAAATCCTCGCTTATCCGTAATCGCCTCTTTCGGATTCGGATATTTATCAGGCAATACCGCAGTTGCCTCGCTTTTTTTCAGCTGTTTGCTGAAGCTTAAATAAAAGAACACGATAATCGCTATCAGGGCAACTCCCGCTATAATACCCGTGTTCATAATGAAATCGGTAAACGAATATCCCAATGAGGTACCTATAATGATATTCGGGGGGTCTCCGCACATTGTCGCCGAACCGCCGAGATTTGCACAGAAAATTTCCGACAAAATCATGGGTATCGGATCAAATTTCAGCGTTTGTGCCAATTCAACCGTCACAGCCGCCAGGAATAAAATTACCGTTATGCTGTCGATGAACATAGCCAGCACCGCCGACATTATCATAAATGACAGGAATATCGGAATTGGCTTGTAATGCACAAAATTTGCTATACGCATACACAGCCATCTGAAAAAGCCTGTACGCGCCATGCCTTCAACCATAATCATCATTCCCGCTATGAATATAATCGTTGCCCAGTTTATACCCTGCGAGGTTTCCGCGGCATTTTCCGCAGCATACCAGAAATCGGGTTTGAAAATACTATGTAGATTGAGTGTCGATACAATCGCCCCCGTATCATGCATACACAGTCCGAACACCAGTACAAGTGTAAGCAAACCGCACCCCAAGGTAATATACTGTCTTTCGATTTTGTCAATTATAATCAGCAAAAACATGATTACAAAGATTGAAACCGCTAAAATCTGCGCCGTCATTGTTTTTTTCCTCCACCTTACATAATCTCATTAAGCGGTATCCTGTACTGACTGTACATTATATGCCCCGAGATTAAGTTTTATTATACTTATTTTTATTACAGCTATATTTTACACTCCATTTTATATTTTGTCAATAATTTCAACCGATTTTTTTACACAATAAATATCGGCTCTGTTTTTTCTTATGCCATT
>CAJKHT010000156.1 GCA_905199755.1 uncultured Eubacteriales bacterium
CCTTCCTTAAAAAATTTATTGACTTGTTTATCAAGTTTTTGCTCTTTTTCAATAGCTGCTTTTAATACTCTTTCAAGCTCCGCCCCCTGTGATATGTCCGCTGACGGAACATCCGACAATTTAACGGTTTTTCCGTCACCGTACTTCTCACACATTTTTTTGCGCCAGTCGATAAGCCTTTTTTCTGCCGTATCGAGAGCGGAAATAGCCTTTTTATGTGCATCAAACGCAGTATTAAAAGCTTTTTTTTCAAGTTCAAACAACATATCACTGACTATGTGTTCGGACATGAAACTATGTCCCAATGCTGCAATTATCTCATCTTTTGAATATTTTTTTAGCTTTTGTAATTTATTTTTGCTTGCTCTCATCTTATTAATATCAACCTTTCATTATTAAAATTCTATATGCCTTTCCTAACATATCCAAATCAAAATGTCCGAAATGGCAATCTTCAACTTTTATATTTAATTCCTTTGCCAACCATGCGTAACATTTTTTTCTTTGTTGTGGAGTGTTCCACATCTTATCAAATATATCATGACACTTCATTTTCATTTTGCGCATCTCATCGTTTGCCAAAATTCCAAATGCTTCTTTGGGTCTGATTCTATGAGTGCCTACATAAGCGCCGCAATCACAGCAATGATACCATACACCCACTCACCATTGTCTTTATGCTTTCCTCTGCATATGTATCTGTTATTCATTTGCCGCACCGCCTTTCAATGCTTTTTCTGCTTCTTCTTTGGTTAAGTAAAAATTCTCCTTAGTCGTCCTTAAATAATAGATACCATTTCCGCCATTAATCCACAACTCAGAAACTCCTTTTGGAGTTATAACAATTCCTTCAATTGTTCCACTCCTAATTGGTCTTATACCATTATAAATACCGCCTATGTAATATACCGTCTGTCCAACCTTAACAGGCGGTACAATTACGCCATTTTCAAGTAAGTGGTCGGCGTCTTTGTAAGTAAAACAAATTCCGTTACTACTGCAATTTGAGCAATCCTCATCTTTGCAATGACAAGTTTGTTTTAATAACTCAACCAATCTTTCTCTTTGTTCTCGCTCACTCATTTTCGTTTACCTCCTTAACCCCATTGTTCCGCCATAGCCTTTGCTATGACGGGAAATGTTTTGCTACGCTCTTTTGCTCTGTTCTTAGTAAATAAACCTTTATATTGTTCGCCGTGTTTATTGCTATATGAGCCACTCGGACAAAATGTGCCAATGGTTTCAACGATATTTGTAGGTTTCAATTTTTCTAAATTCTTAAGCCATAGACAAGTTCGTTTTGTATAGGGGTGACCATATTCGTATGGCTGAATAATTTGAGAATACGGCGGTAATTCATAGATTTTTGACGCTATTGGATTTTCAACACAGATTTTATCACAGTCAGCATTGATAAATTTTAAGAAAAATTCTTTTGCTTTTAACCCCTTTTCATATCGTTCTGTGTTTAGTTTGTGCCCTTTCCATAAATGTCGCGCCCCCGCATTGCTTAAATACGTACACGGTGGGTGTGCAATAATTAAATCCCATTTACCGTCAATTTTATGCTTTGCGCCATCTGTTGTTTCAAATTCACAGTTGCCGTTAAGCAAAGGCAACACATCTTGCATAATGTGCCATTCGGGGTGTCCGCCGCTCTGGTCTATTATGTCGCAGCTATACGCCTCGTGTCCTCTTTCGCGGAACGCTGTGCATACTCGCTGACTTTCCTCACAAGCTACTAATACTTTCATTCTTCCACCTCCTCAACATAACACCAACTTTGCGGCGGTCTTGTCAGCTTATACGCTCCGTCACATGAATATTCCCCGGCTTTACAATAAAAGTAATGTTCGCATTTATGGCATTGCCTAAATTCCTTTAATTCTTTCGGCTTGTCATAAATTTTAAGGTTGGATATATGCCAGCCGTACAGCCATTTACCATTGGCGTATTCTTCAAAATCTTGGGGGTGAATACAGCATCTATCCAAATCGAAATCATTCCACCCGATATAATCTTCGTGTGAAAAACAATGAATTATATTATCATCGTAGTTGTCAACCTTGTCACATATAAACTCGCCTATGACCTTGCCGTTTCCGCATACATCAAACAAATTGTGACTTCTATCATCTGCATAGGAATAACGTTTGCCCGTCCAAAATGAAATGTTTTTGTCTTTT
>CAJKHT010000157.1 GCA_905199755.1 uncultured Eubacteriales bacterium
GAATTTATAAACTTTAACCAAGTCTTAACACATAAAACTGTTCGGAATATATAAATACATTACCCATATCAAAACAAGATTTTCAACCTCTTTCACACAAGTCTTGACTTGAATTTTTTTGCGAATTGAGCAAATAGAAGTCATTTTAGGGGCGGTTTTGGGTTAGGGTATTACCTTGCTCAAAACCGTCCTTAAAAGTGTTGATTTTACGGTGTTTTTAACTGTCTATTTGCTCAATTAAGCCTTGTCCTTTACATCTACCGTTCATTTTCTTTTTCTTGTTTACGGCGGCTATTTTCGGATTTTTGCACACTTTTCTTGTTTATATAGTTTTCAAGCCGTTTGCGTACGGAATACCTGTCCGTTTCGCCTATGGCTTTATCGGTTTCGGATTTTGCGGTATCATAAATATTCCGAATAAATGAGCCGCCGTAAATTTTTTGCAGTTCGGATATTGTTTCACTTTCAGACTGTGGTCTGATGTCATAACGCAAATTTTGTAATTCTTCCGTATCAAATTCCTGTGCCTGTTCCTTTAACTCGGAATATTCCTTTTGAGCGCTGTCAAGTCTTGTTTTGCTTTCATTTGAGTGTCTTTCCATAACGGGAACGGCTTTTTGAATATCGTTTAGTTTAGTCTTAACCGTCTGAATATCGTTTGTATTGAGGTTTGCCAAAATTGTATTTTTCTTTGTACGCAATTCTTCGATTTGTTCCGACAGTTCATTGATAGCTTGCGTTAATTCCTTATGTTTGAAAATCTTAATCGGCGGTGTTTTTGCTTTTTCGTCCTGTTTCCGCTTGCGCTCGCTGATTTTTGATTTTAATTCGGAAATAATTGCGGAATAATCATCGCAGTGAATTTTCAGTCTTGCGGCTTCCGCTGTCTTTGCGTTTTTCCACTTATCCGCAAAATTTATGACATAGCGGCAATGAATCATTGTACTGCGTATTTTTTCAAGCGTTTCCGCAACGACGGGCAGGGTGCGTTTGACTGCCTCCGTCAGTTTCTTTATCCGCTTTTTAATTTCACGCAAAATACGGTTGTCCTCTTTGATTTGCCGATTTAATTCGCACCGTTCGGAAATACCGCCTTTTTTCTCAACTATCCTTGCGGAAATCCCCTCATAAATTGTCGGCTGTTCATCAATGCCCCTTGCTTTATGGCTTCGGTGGTCGATACGGCTTTCGGATTTTGCAATTTCAAGATATTTATTTGAAATATCCGCCCAGTTTTTCCGCCATATCTGCAACTGCTCCTCGCTGTTCCAACGCTCCGTTATGGGATTTTGTCTGCCGTAGCGTGTGCTTTTCGGATATTTTGAAACACGCTCCAAGCCCTCTGCCTGTGACGGCGGCATATATACTTTCTTTTTCCCGACAAAATATTGATATTGTTTTTCCCAGCCGTCAGACTGTGCAGACTTAAACTCCGCTGATGTAAAACCCCGTTCTTCGCCGTTTTTAACGCACAAATATTCTTTTTCGGTTTTGCTCTGCCACTTGCCGTTTTTGTCAAGCGGTCGGACTGTCAGCATAATATGTGCGTGTGGGTTGTGTCCGTCCGTATCGTGAATACAAAAATCGGCGCACATTCCGTCTGCTACAAAATTGTCCTTTACATATTCGGATATTAAGGATATATTTTGTTCTTTGCTTAATTCAACAGGCAAAGCAACAACAAATTCCCGTGCAAGTCTGCTGTCCTTTGTTTTCTCGGATTCTTCAATAGCGTTCCATAAAACGCTTCGGTCTTGCCATTCCGGTGGAGCTTGCGGCGGCAGTAATACCTGTTCATATATAAGTCCGTGCTTTCTTGTATAATCGTGCTGCACACCGTCATAATCGTTAAAAATCTTGGAACAGCTCATATATGCGGAAGCGGCAACGGCGCTTCTGCCGACACCCCTTGAAATGACCTTTGCCTCCAAATGGTAAATTGCCATAGCGGATTGCTCCTTTCCGTCACGCAATAGAACATAATTTATCAAGTAAATACAAGGGTTTCGGGAGCCGTTTTTGAGAGGGTAATATATAACCATTAAACACCCCGAAAACGGCGTTCTATTGCGTTACATTTTTGTTTCTTTTTCCTAAAAAGAAAGTGGGCGGAAGATGTGAAACAGATAACGCACATCAAAGATAAAAGC
>CAJKHT010000158.1 GCA_905199755.1 uncultured Eubacteriales bacterium
AAAATATATGATGCTTCGAAATCAGAAAAATGTAAGGAGATGTAATTATGAATTTTATACCGCTGGCAAAATATCTGAACACATTTCATAAGCACTATGATCTTCCCGGGTGTGATTGCTGTATTTATTACAACCATACAAATGTTTTCAGAAGAAAAGACGGATTTTCGGAATTGAAAAAAACTACATTTAAGGATTTGTATTTCATGCATTCCGCGGCAAAGCTTCTGTGCTGCACCGTAGTGGTTATGCTGTCGGAAAAGGGGTTGATTTCGCTTAATGATAAGGTGCGGCAGTATTTGCCGGACTTTAACGATGATTCTACGGTTGAAGAAATGTTAAGACAATATTCCAAAACTATTAATGTTGAGCAGCATAAGTTTAATCATCGGAATATCAAGAGACTGGTAGAAAAGCTTACGTTCGTTACTTTCGATGAATATCTGGAAGAGTTTGTTTTTAAACCGCTTCATATGAAAAACAGCTCATTTTCATTAAATGAGGCAAATAAAAAGCGTATAAGCACTCAGTATATTCTTTCCGAGAGCGGAGAGCGTCAGACTCTGGAAAGGAGTCTGGAGGACTTAATGCAGAAACATGAGGGGTGCCTTATTACAAGCGTGAGCGATTATGCACGTTTTGCAGAAACCTTATGTAATAAAGGTGTTTCAAAGCATGGTGTGCGGCTGCTTTCGGAAAAATCCGTTCTGTATCTGATAAATAATATCGTATATAATGAAACAACCGAAGAAAACAGCTATGTCTGTGTCGGATATAACGGAAGTCTTGTCCTTATCGATATTGAGCATAAGATTACTTTGATTTATGCACAGCATGTAAGAAACTGCGGTACACTTCAAATGGAAATTTATCCGAAAATGCGTGAACTGGCATATGACTGTCTCGGTGTGCATAAGTGGTCAAACGGCTTCAATGTATTTCCGTGATTAAACAATTTTTTTCACCAAGGAGAATTAACTGATTAAATGGGTTATTTATTTTTACTTACGGCTCTCGTCGCAGGGGCAACAA
Source organism: uncultured Eubacteriales bacterium (assembly GCA_905199755.1). GTDB lineage: Bacteria > Bacillota > Clostridia > UBA1381 > UBA1381 > UBA4716. The sequence continues at coordinate 1,033 of CAJKHT010000158.1, forward strand.
AGGGATACTGCGGCAAAAAAACAAGCGGATATGTCAATGAATATAAAGATGCAATGCTTGCAAACTCCATACGAATGATTTTGTGCACATTGATTGGCTTGGGAATGGTTCTGGTGAGCAGCGGAGTCGGTGCATTGCGTATAAACCGTACCGTGTTTCTTATATCGCTGCTGTCGGGAGCGGCAAATTCGGCATTTGTTGTATTTTGGCTGATATCCGTAAAACGCGGAGCATATATGATGCTTGATGTATTCTGTATGCTGGGTATTCTTATTCCGCTTATCGGCTGTGCGCTGTGCTTTGGGGAAGAAATCAGAATTAATCATATTATAGGTATTGTGATACTTCTCGCGGCAGTGTGCATAATGTGTTCATACAATAATTCGATAAAGAGTAAAATGACGGTATCGTCTTTTATACTGCTGTTGGTGTGCGGAGCGGCAAACGGTTTTTCGGATTTCTCGCAAAAGCTGTTTGTAAAGCTTTCGGATAATACTTCGATTGCGGTGTTTAATTTATATACATATCTTGTATCGGCGGTAATTCTGATTATTTTCTTTCTTGTATTTTCGGGACGAGCGGAAAATAAAGCTCCGTCGGCAATAAAACCGATTTTCGGATATATTCTGATTATGTCCGTGTGCCTTTTTCTGTATTCATACTTTAAGACACTTGCGGCACAGCATTTATCATCGGCACAGCTTTATCCGCTTGCACAAAGCGGTTCGTTGATTTTGTCGACTGTAATGTCGGCGGTACTGTTCCATGAACGGCTTAATATAAAATGTATTGTCGGAATATCGATGTCGTTTGCGGCGCTGATTGTTATAAATGTACTGTAAATATTATAAAAATACCGTTTGATGAAATTTTTGTCAAACGGTATTTTTTTATAATCTGCGCACATACTAAGAAAAATGAAAGGAATGATGCTTTTATGTTTCGCGGTAAAATAGTAATAGTAGGGGCCGGCTTTGTCGGGTCTACAACCGCATATACAATTATGTGCGGAGGATTGTTCAGCGATATTGTAATACTTGATAT
>CAJKHT010000159.1 GCA_905199755.1 uncultured Eubacteriales bacterium
CATCACCACTTTGGAGGTGGCTGTATAATATGGGATCAAAATATCCTGTGCTGCCTCCTAAAGATGTTATTAAAACTTTAGAAAAATTCGGATTTCATTATGTAAGCCAAAAAGGCAGTCACATTAAATATGCAAAAGGTTCTTATGTTGTGATTATTCCAAATCATTCGGAAGTCGCAAAAGGTACTTTGAAAAGTATATTGTCTATGGCTCATATTGAACTTGAGGAGTTTTTAAAACAGCTATAAAAAAAATCCCCCGACCGCTACCAACAATCGAGGGAGAGAGTGTATATAGATACATACATCATACGTATATATTGTATCATATACACTCTATTTTGTCAAACAAAAATACAAAAGGAGTGTTTATTTTATGAACAAAAAGAATTTAACAAACAGCAGATGTGTAGTATATGCACGTTATTCATGCTCAAATCAGTCTGAACAGTCTATTGAGGGGCAGATGCATGATTGCGAAAAATATGCGGCTCAAAACGGTTTACGTATCATAGGTACCTATATCGACCGTGCAATGACTGCCACCTCGGACAAGCGGCCTCAATTCCAGCAAATGATAAAAGATAGCGCAAAGCAGACTTTTGATGTGGTTTTGGTGTGGAAGCTTGACCGTTTTTCACGAAATCGTTATGACAGCGCGGTATATAAATCCAAACTTAAGAAGAATGGTGTTCGTGTTGTATCTGTTACCGAAAATATATCTGACAATCCCGAGGGGATTTTAATGGAATCCATACTTGAGGGATATGCCGAATATTATAGTGCTGAATTAGCGCAAAAAGTAAAGCGCGGTATGCGTGAAACAGCTGCTAAAGGAAAAATAACATGTGCGATTCCTTTCGGCTATCGCAAGTCTGCCGCCGGTACATACGAAATCGATCCCAACACCGCCCCCGCCATTAAAAAGATATTTGAAATGTACGTCAATCGGGAGCGCAACATTGATATTGTTTTATGGCTTAATAATAACGGTTATAAAACAATGTACGGTAACCCCTTTAATGCCAACAGCATATATACAATAATACAGCGAAAACGATATTGCGGTAAATATTCTTATGACGGTATTGAATATACAGACGAATCACAGCGTATTATAAGTGACGAATTATTTGATAAAGCTCAAGTCATTAAGAAAATTAACAAACACTCGGGCGCGGTTTTTAACGCACATGAAAGGTATATTTTATCCGGAAAGCTTTTCTGCGGTAAATGCCACAGTCGGCTCTGTGGTGAATCCGGGATAGGTAAAAATGGTACCGTATACTGTTATTACAGATGCCCCCAACGCAAAAAGAGCAAAACTTGCAATAAATCAAGCATCAGAAAAGATTTTATTGAGGATAAGGTCATTAAACAAATTATTGAAAATGCGCTTAATGAAACCATCATAAACCGTATAATAGATTCCATAATGCTTTCTCAACAAAATGCGCCTGTGTCTAAGGAATTAGCTGCATTAAATGCAAGGAAAGCCGATATTGAAAAACGCATAAATAATATTCTTAATGCGGTAGAACAAGGCATTATTAACAGCAGTACGCAAGACAGGTTTCAGGAATTGGAACAAGCCAAAGAAAACATTACATTGGAAATACAGCGATACAAATTGAGCAACCGCCCGATAACAGCTCATGAGCTGCACAGTTTCTTTGATGAACTGAAGCCAATGGATTTTTCAAACTTGCGCGACAAACTAAAACTGATAGAGCTGTTTATTAAACGGATATACATATGGGATAAACAATTAATTATCATATATAATTTTCCCGGAACACCTGATAATGAAATTGATTTCGATAATATAATAAACACAGTCCCCAATTTTGTGGGGACTTCAAGTGGAGGCTCACCACGAAACACCGCTTAAACACTACG
>CAJKHT010000160.1 GCA_905199755.1 uncultured Eubacteriales bacterium
CGGCAAAATAATTAGTTAATATAAAACTTAAAAAGTCCATTTCTGTCATCTTTCCCCAAAATATATTAGAATGCCGTGCTGTTCTTTTAAAAAAATCTAACAGATTATCGTCTATATTCCAATCAGCTTTTATTTTATCTGCAGTATCTTCGCTAACAATCAGAAATCAGCGTTCAAGATGGGGCAGCTGTTCTGCAAAAGGCAATCTCAATTTTAACTGTCTTTTAATGCTTGCGCCGCCGGAAGTGCTTGACAGTGTAATCGTGCATGAGCTTTGCCACAGAAAGGTAATGAATCATTCGGACAAGTTCTATGCGGAGGTGTTAAGAACTTTCCCGAAGTATCCTGCATGTAACAAATGGCTTAAGGAAAACGGCAATATGCTTATTATGAGAATGACGGGCAATTTGTAACCAAAGAAATTCAAACCCCCCGTCAGCTTAAAATATGTCTGCTGTATAAACAGGTATAATTTATTTTTTAAATATGGTTTTGGCTATTGATAAATTTTAGCAAATATGATATAGTATTATGTGTTGTATCGGCTCTTTTTCTTTTTAAACAGGAAAGGAGCCTGTGAAAAACGGGCATACAAAAAAATCTAAAGAAAGGTGGAACTCTTTATAAATTAAGAGTTTTCGGATAGGTATAAGATAAAATGAAATTAGGTATAGTGGGACTTCCTAACGTAGGTAAATCTACACTCTTTAATGCAATAACACAGGCAGGTGCCGAGTCGGCAAATTACCCGTTCTGCACCATAGAACCGAACGTGGGAATTGTTGATGTGCCGGATGAAAGACTGGACAAGCTTGCGCAGATGTATAATCCGAAAAAGGTAACACATGCGTTTATAGAATTTGTGGATATAGCAGGTCTGGTAAAGGGTGCTTCAAAAGGTGAGGGACTAGGCAATAAATTCCTTGCCAATATACGTGAGTGCGATGCTGTAGTACACGTGGTACGCTGCTTTGAGGATTCAAACATAACGCATGTAAGCGGAAATGTGGATCCCGTGCGTGATATTGAAACAATAAATCTCGAGCTTATTTTCTCCGATTTGGAAATGCTTGAAAGACGCATTGACCGTACAAAAAAAGCGATGAAAGGTGATAAATCCCTTGTTAAAGAGCTGGATTTGCTCGAACGTATAAAAGAGGCATTGGAGAACGGACAGCCTGCGCGTACACTTGACTATACAGATGAAGAAATGGAAATCGTAAAGGATTTATTCCTTATATCAATGAAGCCGGTAATATATGCGGCAAATGTAGCTGAGGACGATTTTGCAAAGGGTATAGAAAACAATGAATTTGTAAATCGGGTAAAGGAATTTGCCGAAAAAGAAAATTCGCAGGTGATGCCGGTATCGGCGAAAATCGAGGAGGAAATTTCGCAGCTGGAGGGCGAGGAAAAGGCAATGTTTCTTGACGAGCTGGGAATGACGGAATCGGGACTTGACAGGCTCATAAAAGCAAGCTATACACTGCTGGGACTTATAAGCTATCTCACTGCGGGCGAACCCGAAGTGCGCGCATGGACAATTACAAAGGGTACAAAAGCACCGCAGGCGGCAGGAAAAATTCATTCGGATTTTGAGCGCGGCTTCATACGTGCGGAAGTGGTGCATTATGATGATTTGATGGAATGCGGTTCAATGGCTGCGGCAAAAGAAAAAGGTCTTGTAAGAAGCGAGGGCAAGGAATATGTTATGAAAGACGGAGATATAGTTCTGTTCAGATTTAACGTATAAAGTATATAAAAGTAAATATTGGGCGTGTGAGATTTTTTCTGTAAATTAGAGAGTCAACCCCGAATTTTGTGTAAACTCTTTACGAAACCTCCAAGATGATATAT
>CAJKHT010000161.1 GCA_905199755.1 uncultured Eubacteriales bacterium
AGTAAATATAGCACTTAAACGGAGTATCAAGCTTCGGTTTTGTTTTCCGTACTTCAATAATTTTTATGCCGCCTGCAATAAGCTCGCAGTATTTAGGCTTGATTGATAATAATACTGATTTCATTTCGTCACCTCCTACAATTAGGGCATAATAGTTTTTCTTTTCCAACACTCCAACCAGCTTTGCGCAATAAGCTCACCATAGTCTTTTGGGTGCATATACCACGGCAATAAACTTCCGTGCCGCAGTGAGTGCAAATTGCTGTGGTTTTAACATATGTATAAACCGATTTCATCGTATACCCTCCGTATTCTGCCACTCAATAAACCACTGCGGATATTCACCCGTAACCCAATCTTGGGCGGCTTGGATTTCCTCTATAGCCTGTTCCTTTACTTCCCGTATTTCCTGCCGTGTATCCTTTTCCGTCATGCTTACGCTCACTATTGCCATAACAATAATCATAAAGCTGAACATTAAGAATACGATTGTCATTTCTTTCAGATATTTGTTGCATCTGTCCCGCTCATTTTTGTTCATTTTGTCCGCTCCTTTCAAAATTTTCAAACCAAAACTTAATTTTATTATCATAATTCGCTTTAATTATCTTAAAATCTTCTGCAACTTTAAAAATGTAATTATTGCGGTATAGCTTTGAGGGTATTTCTTGTACTGCCGAACGGAATGTTTCGAGTGAATTACCGCGTTTATAATGATTACACCTACGGCATGTCGGCATATAGTTTTCAAAGCATTCAATTTTATTATCGCCATACTTTTCTGATAATCGTTTAGGTATTAAATGGTCTACTTGCATTTCATCATAAGTAATAATTTTTCCGCAATAAGCGCAATGCTCATGATATTTTGCAAATATCTTTTCTCGCATCTCTCTTTTCATCTTTCTACCTCCAACAATTCGGGATTGTCATGGATATTGCCGATTACTTCAAAGCATTGTGAATCTCCATCAAATGTTGTAAACTGCTTAATGCAACCTTTTACATATTCACCGATAAAAGCTGCAATTTGTTTGTCATAAGTTATGGTATATAGGATTTCGGGTGTATTAAATATATTTGTAATTACAATATCGCCCTCAAATATTAGCTTACCGTTTTTATCTTTTAAGCCTGTACACTGCTCGACCGTTTCGGGGATGACTTCGCACGAATTACCCCATACGTCTATAATCAAATGTCTATCAAAGTCGAGTTCTAAAATCACCTGACCAAATGCACCAGACTTTTTTCGTTGAAATACATAATATCCAGTTATCCGCTCACCGTTATCTCTCAGCTTTCCACGGGATAAATATCTCTCATTCATTTGATTTATCCTCCTGCTTTTCCGTAAAAAATGTACATTTCTTTTGCCTGCATACCAATGAATTAAGTATTCGGCAGCATGTTTTCTTATGCGGTGCGGGCGGTACATAATGCTTGCAGTCCGTCCGTTCTACTATTTTTCTCATAATTTGCTCCTTTTCCTCTTGCAAATATTTTGCATTTGTGATATACTGTGTTCATGAATTTTTAT